>JAIPFN010000001.1 GCA_021736615.1 Phycisphaerae bacterium
ATCATTGTACTTTACAACGCAGAATCGACCGTAGGGTGGGCCGTGCCCACGCTGTTCAATCACGCCCTTTTAACCGCTCGATCTCTTCTCTTAGCTTTTGGTTTTCATCAATCAGTGAATCTACGAACGCATCGGGATCTTCCGCCTGGGCTTGCGTATCTGCAGCAGAGCAGCTTTCAGCATAGCTTACAATATTATCCTCCGTAAAATACACCCCCGCCCACATATTAGTCTTGCACGTCGCCCGGTGTTCATTACCATCGGCATCATAATAACGAATCTCATACAACCGGTGCTTCTCCGACCCGAACCACCCCTTACCGAAAGGACTCCAGTTCTTTTCAATAAGTTCACCGCCCCTGGACCGAATATACTCATCGATACGATCACCATCCATCCCACCGGCGACAAGTCGAAAAACTAATGCAACGAGAATAAAAACCGCAAAAATACCAATAACACCAAAAGCTTCCATAAAACAAGTCTCCAAAAAACATCTTCACAAATAAGTATAATGTACAAACGCAAACTGTCAAGCTAATTCATGCCCAGTTTCACCTCTTAATCCCTTTTATTACTATTGCCTTTTAACGCAAAAGCCGCTATAATTCAATGCTTATAAAAATAGCCTCGGCCGACAGGCCGTATCCACAATTTCGATTTTTAATTTTTGGCTTTTAATTTACCTATGAAGTTGCATATAAAGAATTTTGGCTGCCAGATGAACAAGCTCGACTCTTCGCTTGTCACCTCTGCACTTATCGACAAAGGTTTCGAGCTTACCGAAAAATCCGCCCAAGCAGACGTCCTCCTGATGAACACCTGCTCGGTCCGCCACCACGCCGAAGAACGCGTAATGTCTCACCTCGGCCACCTCAAGACCGTCAAAAAGTCAAACCCCGACCTCATCGTCGGCGTAATCGGCTGCATGGCCCAGCGCCTCGGCGAAGAACTCCTCGACCACCCAGCCGTAGACCTCGTAGCGGGCCCTGCCAATATCGCACAAATACCAGAAATGCTCGACGAAGTCCTGAAAAGCAAAAACAAATCAATCGCCGTAACCGAAAAAATACGCCGCAAGAACCCGCAGACCGAAACCGACACCCTCGACAAATTCGAGCTTGCCCACGACACCGACGAAAACCACATCCACGGCCAGGCCTTCGTCCGCGTAATGCGGGGCTGCAACAACTTCTGCACATACTGCATAGTCCCCTACGTCCGCGGCCCGGAAGTCTCGCGCCCGCCGAAAGACATAATCGAACAGGTCAAAAGACTCGCCGCCGGAGGCATAAAACAGATCACCCTCCTCGGCCAGACCATCGACGCATACACATACACCGAAGACGGAAAAACATACAACCTCGCAGACCTGCTGCAAATGGTAAGCGATGTCGACTCCATTAAATGGATACGCTTCATAACAAGCCACCCCGGCAAATTCGACGTCGCAATCCTCCAGGCAATGGCCGCCCTGCCAAAGGTAACCCCCTACCTCCACATCCCCGCACAAAGCGGATCAGACAGAATACTCGAAGCCATGAACCGAAAGTACACCGCAAAGCAATACCTCGACCTCATCGAAAAGGCCCGCGAAATCCTCCCGGAAATCTCAATAGCCTCGGACTTTATAGTAGGCTTCCCCGGCGAGACAGAAGAAGATTTCCAGGCAACCGTCGACCTGGTCAAAAAGGCAAGGTTCAAAAATTCCTTCGTATTCAAATACTCGCCAAGACCCGGAACAGACTCGGCAAACAATCTCCCCGACGACGTCCCCGAAGAAGTCAAACGCCAAAGAAACCTCGACCTGCTCGCCATCCAAAACGCCATCAGCGAAGAAGAAAGCGAAAAACTCCTCGGCAAATCCGTAAAAGTTCTCGTCGAAGGCCTAAGCAAAAAGCCCCACGTCAACATGGCTGAAAACGGAAATAACCCCCAGCTTATAGGACGAACCGCCACCGACCACATCGTCGTATTCAACGGCCCCGAGACCCTCACAGGGACGTTTACAGCAGTAAAAATCGAGAAAACTTCCGCACTGACGATGTTCGGCAAACTCGAATAACCCCCCTGTGATTAACCGCCGCCTGTATTGACCCGATAAATCCGAAATGCAGGCAAGTAATAATACTAATAACCGCCAATCAAAAGAATTGCCTTTTGTGCTGGTTGAAAATTCAACTGAGCAGAACGCAGGCACCTGTGACAATGCGCACCGCCCAAGCTGGAATTTCGACGTTTCCGCCGGCAATAAAACAATCTCCCTGACACTGCTAGCCAATCATGACGAGGCTTACCTGTCGGATCTCGTGCCCGTGACCCATCAAGTCTGCGATACGATCATCCGCCTTGCTGCCGACAACGAAACAGAAAACGGCCCCGAAATATCCTGCAAAAAGGGCTGTGCCCAATGCTGTTCGTATTTAGTTTCGCTTTCGTCTGCAGAGGCATTCTATCTGCAAAAACAAATACTCTCGCTGCCGGGCGAAAAACGCAAACCGATACTCCATTCGTTCCTCCGTGCCGCCCGCAAGATCGCAGCCAACAAAATCCCGCCGGTCAATACCACCGGGATGGATGAATCGCAAAGGCTGGAGTCTATCTCCAACTGGTATCAGAAGCTGGACATCAAGTGCCCGTTCATTGTAGACAACACATGCTCTCAGTACAATGCAAGGCCCCTCGTCTGCCGAGAGCACATGGTAACAAGCCCGCCCAGGGCCTGCCGACCATTTTCCGGAATGTTCACAAGCACTGTCGAATTGCCGATCAGCACCGCAGAGACATTAATGGAAATCTCAAATAATATCGAATCAACCACCGAAGAAGCAATCCTCCTGCCGCTGGCGATGGTATGGTGCAACTCAAACGCACAAAGAGGCGAAAAAAAACACCCAGCCGCCCTACTCGCCAAACAATTCATAAAAGCAATATCACAAAAAACCCCGGCAATGGCATAACCCCCAAACCCCATACCGCACGACAAACAGCAGCGTCAAGCGCAAGCGCCGGGCTAATCGCACGACTCAAAATAAACTAAAACCTTACAGAATTCATTTCGACAACACGCCCACAATCGCCCCGCAATCATTTTCGCCAAGGCGACGAAACCAAAATTCGTAATTCGTAATTGTTTTCCCTCCCCCCTCTCCTAATCAGAAAAGAAATTAAAAGCGCGGCAGCGCGAGCTGCCCGATCAGACCCACAAAAACAACACCACTTACTACTTACTAATCAAGCCAATGCGAAGCAAAAATACAAAGATCCAAAACTCCAACAACCCCATCCCCGTCAAGATCGGCATGCTCAATATCAACATCGGCCCCATACCGCCCGGCAAAATAAGCAAGGTCACTCATATCAACCCCGTCGGACCCAACAAAATCCCCAGCCGAAAACTCCCAGGCAAGCCGAGGATACCAGCTCCCATCAACAAGCATCTGCCAAATATCAAAATCCCCATTAACACTCTCCCCAACAAAATCCCAACCGGCATCAGTAAAAGCACTGGCAGTCTGCATCAACCCTGTAGGCACACCATAAACAGAATCAAGATCAACATCGTAAATCTCAGCAATAATGTCATAACCGCAATCACTCAATCCGGGATTAACACTGCTGTCCCAGAAACAATTCGGATATATTCCATTACTATCCCTTCCAATAACTCCTCCGGCAATATCACCCGAAACACGCCCGCCCGAATAACAATTCCTTATCTCAGGAACAAAAGCACCAATTGGAAAAGTCTTCCCGACTACTCCCCCAACGTAACTTCCGTTCGCTGTAGATACATCGCACATGCTATAGCTGTCTCTAATTACCCCACCATAGTTTCTCCCCACCAATCCGCCGACGCCACCCGGCCGACCGCTTGCTAACTCTTTATAATTCGAAACCGTCCCCGTACTATAACATTTTCTTATTTTTCCACAAAACAGAGACCCAACCAGCCCGCCGGCAGAATCATTTCCTTTTATTTGCACATTTTCAACACCAAGGTTTTTAACAATCCCATTTGTTCCAACCGTACCAAAAAGCCCTGAATATACATTTGCGCCTATGCCTTCTTGAAATTCAATTACAATATTCGATATCACATGACCGTTGCCATCAAAAATACCGTAAAATTCTCGAATAGGTGATAAATAAACAGGCCTCCCGGTAACATTCGGGTCCAGATCAATATCATCAATAAGTATAAAGCTTTTATCTCGATTGCGGTTAACTTCGAGAAGGTCCAGGGCTGTTGACAACTGGTAAGGATTATCAACAGAACCGTCTCCTTTATCACTTATAGCAACTCCGCCAGTACCTTCCCACGCAAGACGCGGATAGTCATTGCCAACATCAAGAGTCCAAGCATCTACGCCCCATCCACTAAAACCATAGATCCCCAAATTCTGCATTTCAGCAGTAGTTCTGGCATAATCATCGTCGGTGAATTCCCATGGAGGTTTATCATATATCGAGTAATCCCAGAAACAGCCATCGATAACTGCCCCGCTATAATGCAAGCCGACAAACCCTCCAAAATAAGATTCACCATCGCTTACTATACCGGCACTATAACATCTCGTGATTTCCCCTCCCCCGGTTTCTCCGATCAAGCCTCCTGTCGCATTATCACCGCTTCCTCCACCTCGCACCCCGGCTCTACTGTAACAATCTCTGACAAATCCTTCATTGCTGCCGATCAATCCACCGCAATAATTTCTCCCTTGCTGAGTTTCGGTGACTTCACCGGTAACATAGCACTGGCTGACTGTTCCGTAATTTATGCCTATCAATCCGCCGCAAGAATTTACATCTCCTGATGAAGTAATTTTACCGGTAACATAGCATTGACTGACAGTGCCTTCATTATATCCCGCCAGTCCGCCGCATTCTTGATCACTTCTGCTAACATTAACATTTACAAGCCCAAGATTCTTTACTTCTGAGCCCTGACCAATGTACCCGAATAAGCCTCCACAGTCGTCATTGCTTTCTATAGCTAAGTTGCTGATAACACGACCATCTCCATCAAAGGTACCAGTGAAACAATCGTAATAATCGATTCCGATAGGAGCCGTAAATACACCGTCCATATCAATATCTGTCCTTAATCGAAAATGCTTATCCCAGAAATTCACATCGCTGCTGATTAATCGTAAATCACCAGCCGTCGCGATCTCATAAGGCTCTGCCTCGGTACCGTTGCCGTTCAAATCCATAATATATTCGGCAATAGGCACACCGGCAGTACCTTCCCACGCAAGTCTCGGATAATCATTCCCCTCGTCGATGACCCACGCACCGTTATCCCAGCCATGATAACTAAAAAATCTCATGGTTTTCATCATTGCGGTACTCAAACCTATTGGGGGTATATCATAATAACCACCGGGATTATTACAGCCAGAAGTCTCAACATCCCAGAAGCAACTGATGCAATCTCCGCTTTTTCCCAGGAAACCTCCAATATAGCCAAAGTAATTGCTTGGGCCGGACAGGGCTCCGATACTGTAACATCGGTTTATCTCACCATTGTAATTACTTCCCGCAAACCCAGCGTACCTAACTGACGAGGCGCTGTAACAATCTTCAATCCTATTCCTGTTTTCCCCAACAAATCCTCCACTTTCAAAGGCGCCGGAAACTTCTCCTGAACAAAAGGACTGACTGATCTTGCCGTAATTTACCCCTGCAACACTGCCAACACATTCATACCCGGATATACTCCCTGTAACAAAGCATTTGCTTATGTCACCTGAACTGTATGCTGCCAATCCGCTAACATTCGTATAACCTTCAATGGTTATGTTTTCAACCCCAAGATTCTTGACAACTCCGCCGTAGTTATATCCAAACAAACCAATGTAACGTTCATCAGGAGCATCAATGACAACATTTTTTATAGAATGACCACCCCCATCAAAAGTCCCGGTAAACGGAAAATCATTATCTTGGTTAGCAGGATTGCCATAACCGTCAAAGTGATAAGTTCCGATCAATGAGTTAGTGTAAGTAGTGTTCCCGGCGACACTCGGGTCCATATCAATATCAGCGGTAAGCACAAAACACTTATCCCAATCCTCGCTACGCAAACTTAGAAGATGAAGTTCATTCGCCGTAGCAATCTGGTAAGGATTATCAGCGGTACCATCTCCGCCGCTAAAAAGCCGCCCAAGCGAAACTGTAATGGTAATACCGCTTCCGGCTGGAATTTCGGAATTTTTACCCGGCAGTTGACTTGTCACAATATCTTTAGCGATTGTATTGCTGTAAAAGTTCTTTACTGTTACTTCAAAGCCTTCCGATTCAAGTGAAGATATCGCAGACGCTTTATTCATTCCGGCAGCATCTGTCATGACAGTTTGCAATTGAACCCAGTTTAACTGCGGGTAATAATTCGAGGCTTCTTTCCAGTCCGCTTCATCACCGTCTGTATCCGTAAAGTCCCAGCCGGCATCTGTGTATGTAGACAGCATCTGCATTTGATTTGTATCAAGCCCCACCATACCATCTGTATCTGCCTGTCCTGATTCAGGGTCATCAATGCCACTGGCTGTGGCATCCCAGAAACAATTGGTAATACTATTTTTATTTTCGCCTGCTAACCCGCCCAAATTATCGTCGCCTGTTACTGAGCCACAGCTGTAGCATTGGGCAATGGTAGCGTCAGTGTAGTAATAGTAATTATAGCCGACCAGACCTCCTACTGATGATCCGCCTTCAACTGAAGCAGTGCTACAGCACTGCCTGATTGTACCGGTATTAAGCCCTACAAGCCCTCCAATATAAGAACTTGCTTTTCTCGTCCAATATTTTCCATTTATTGTTCCATCACTAAAACATTTTTCAATCAAACCACCATTGAATCCTGCGATAGCTCCAACAAGGCTTTTACCTACGATTCTGACATTTACAACGCCCAGGTTTCTTACTTCTCCGGTATAGCCAATTTTCCCAAAAAAACCAACGTTTAAATGACCGGCTAGATTCAATGTCAGGTTGGATATTATATGCCCGTTACCGTCAAAGGTGCCATTAAAGTAATTATCAGAATCTACGCCAATGCGGTTAAATGAAGGGCGCTCGTCTAATCCGTCGTAACCTGAAAGATCAATGTCGGCGGTCAAAACGAAATACGTCTGCCCCGCCCAGTCCTCAGGATGTTGCCCCAGACTGTCCAACTGTTCAGCCGTAGCGATCTGGTAGGGGGTCTCCGCAGTTCCGTTGCCTCCATCGTAAGTACCCGCCCCAAAAGCGGTGTTAACCAGCAGGCAAACAATTACTGCTCCCAAAAAAACAAACCTCTTCATTTCAAAACTCCTAAAAACAACACCTCACTAAAAAGTTGGCCCCGCGACCTGTCCCGGCCATGCGTCGGGATTCATCAATCCGCCCTCAACCCCGCCGTCAAAGGCCTCTGCCGGCTGACTTTATCGGCAGCAGGAAACATCCCGGAAACACCCAGGGAAATCTCCTGAAAATCCACAAGTAATATTGTACCACACCCCTCCCGGAAAATACAACAAAAAACCACCAAAAAAAACAAATAATAAGCGACATTATTCCGGGCCAAAGAACTCCAGGCATCCTCCCTAAACTTTCCGCGGGCATCCAGCAAACAGTACGATTAGCACCACCCAACTTTTCGCACTTTCGCACTTTTCACACTTTCGCACTTTCGCACTTTTCGCACTTTTCACACTTTCGCACTTTTCACACTTTCGCACTTTCGCACTTTTCGCACTTTTCACACTTTCGCACTTTTCGCACTTTTCACACTTTCACACTTTCGCACTTTTCACACTTTCACACTTTCGCACTTTCACACTTTCGCACCTGTCACTTGTCACCAGAACCATACGCTATGCCGATGAGCGACATTCTGGCTATACATATACTATAG
>JAIPFN010000002.1 GCA_021736615.1 Phycisphaerae bacterium
CCTTGAAGGCACCCGCGGAGAAAGGCTCTTCAAGGGCGTTATATTCATCATCGTCATCGGAATCCTGATCCTCGACCTTGTCGTTAAGCGATTCGGTCTCGAACGCATCGAATACCTTTTTAATGGATTTGCCGTTGGTGCGTTTTTTATAGTGGTAATCGCGTTCCAACCCGAGATCCGCAGGGCACTTATGAGTATCGGACAAGCCGGTTTCCTTATGAGTTCCCCACAACAGCTCTCCCGGACAGTCGAAGAGATCATCAATGCCGTAACCCAGCTTTCGTCAACCAGAACCGGGGCCATTATGGTTATTCAGCAGCAGGTCGGACTTGCCGAGTTCATAGAAACAGGCGTCAAAATCGATTCCAAGGTTACCGCTGAACTGATGAAAACAATTTTCTATCCGGGAACCCCCCTGCACGACATGGCCGTTGTCATACAGGGAGACCGCATGGTCGCTGCAAGAGTCCAACTGCCTCTGGCAGAAGCAAGTGCTGTCGACGGACAGGAACTTGGCTCTAGACATCGCGCGGCAATTGGCATCACTTCAAGTACCGATGCGATGGTAATAGTCGTCAGCGAGGAAACGGGAATTATCTCTCTTGCCATCGACGGAAACCTTATTAGAAACATATCAGAAACCCAGCTTAGAACCCATCTTACATCAGCTGTCGTCGAGACGACACCTATTGTTGAGAAAATACAGGAAAGCATAAAGTCACAAACATCCGGCAAAAATAAATCCGACAGCCAGAGCTAGATCGAAATTATGGGCGAAAAAATAAAAAAATATGCGATAGTCGTCTTCCTGACATTCCTTGTCTGGGCATGGGCGTTTAACGCCCTGGAAAGGTCCATTACCCGCCCGGCAACTTTGGTAATCTCATCGAACCCGGACTCGAATATCTTTGCAACTTTCGACCGACCTGTACCTGTAGAAATGAACGTTGAATTTAAGGGCACCCCCGACAAAATCGGAAGACTAATTGACCGTTTCGATGCGGGACAGGAAAACCTTGAATTTAAATTCAATCCTGAAAATGAAAAAAAGGAATCTCCATACTTGCTAAATGTTGTGGAATTTCTGCAGAACCACAGCAAGACAAGAAAACTCGAACTAGAAGTTGTCAAAAGCAGCGTTGAATCTGTACAGGTAAAAGTTGAAAAGCTTATAAAACGACCGCTGAAAATCAAATGCGTCGACGAAAGCGGAGCCGAGATCAAAGCCGAAAGCATTACCCCGTCCACCGTTGATATTTTTGTAAGGGAAGGCTATACCGGCGATGCGACAGTGATTCTTTCAGGCAGGGACATTGAAGAAGCAAGAAAAGATTATGTCATAAGAATACCTTACGTTGAACTGTCGCCAACCGATAAAAGACAAGGACCTCCGGTCAGAATAGATCTGCCTGCCATCGACTTACCCACTGATAGCGTGCAAACTCAGAGAATCGGTTACTCTTTCGGAAAAAACATCATGGGCCGTTATACGATTGAACTGCAAAATCCGGACGAACTGACTTCTTCGATTTCGATAAAAGGAACCGAAGCAGCTGTGGACACTTATAGAGGTCAGGAAATTCACATTTTCGTAGTAGCTCTTGACGGCGATGAAAAAAAGGAGGGGATTATTACACGCCCGGTAGTTTTTAACTTTTCGCAAAAAGATGTGGCCAATGGCCATATAAGACTCGCAAAAGACGAACCCAGGGAAGCAAGATTCAAACTGGTCAAACTGCCACAGACCACGCCAGAATAAATCGGCATAACAAAAATCAAAAAAAGAAAATCACAAAAGTTCTAAGCAAAATCCAAAATACAAACATCCCAAATATTTTTAAATTTTAATTTGTCGCTTTGCATTTTAAGTTTTTTTTTAAAAATCCGCGTAATCAGCGTAATCCGCGGATAAATTCTCCTTGATTGCGGCTATGCTGCTCTAAGTTCATTACCGGTTCGCCGAAAAAACACTATCGCCGTTTCGACAACCATCCATATCGCCAGCAGAAATATTCCGCCGCCAATTATCGCAAGCAGCCAGCCCTCAATGCTGGTCGCGGGAATTTCGCTTTTTGCCTTCATTATAAACTTCTGCTCGTTAACCGTCATTGCGCAACAAGTGATAACCAGCATGATAACGCACGGGATAGCTGTGAATATAAATTTCAGTCCGCCCTTCCTTCTCAGGTACATCGTAATTACAAGAAGTGCCAGTGACGCCAGAAGCTGGTTTACCGCACCGAACAACGGCCACAGTTTTAAGGCCCCTTTTCCGCCTGCACCTGTCGCAAACGCAAGCGCCGCGGCAGTGATTACCGCGAAAGTCGTAGCCGTCCATCGGTTTGCCATAAACGGCATTTTAAGATCGTTTGCTATCTCACCGATAACATACCGCTGAATACGAACAGTAGTATCAAGTGTGGTTCCGGCAAAGGAAGCTATAAAAACTCCCATCAGTGTCATGCCCGTTACAATCGGAATCCCCAATCCGCCAAGCATGTTTGCTGCACCGACAACAACGGCGTCTAATTTGGTTCCCAACCCCGAGGCACCTGCCCAGGATGCATAATGATGCTGCCATGCCTCGACTCCCGTCAGTGTAATATCGGCCCCTTTAACTTTATATGCAATACCAATCCCCGCCCCTACGCAGACGATAACAAGCACCGCCAGAAAACCTTCAAGCAGCATCGAACCGTACCCGATGAATTGCATGTCTTCTTCATTGGCGATCTGTTTCGGGCTTGTACCCGATGCAACCAAAGAATGAAATCCACTGATAGCCCCGCACGCGATAGTGACAAACATCATCGGCCAGATGGAAGGAATGTCCGTATTTGCCCTTTCGCGAATTGCCGGCGCCACAAGTTCCAGCGATCCGTTTAAGGATGTTACAATCGCCCCTGCGACAAGCAACGCCATCATTATAAGAAGCTGCCAGGCGTTAATATAATCGCGCGGCTGCAGCAGTGTAGTTACCGGAAGCGTCGAAGCGATCCACGCATAAACCAAAAGCAATATCGTCCAGACACCCGTAGCCGGTACACACCCGACCTGGCTAATAGAGCACAACCCCGGGTACTTCGACTCAAGGATCGCGCCGACGAATATGCAAAGATACATCCCCGCCACCGCCACTGTCGTTGAAAGAAACACACTCGCACCTTTTTTATAGACAGCGTATCCAAGACCGACAGCGATTGGTATCTGCAGCCACACCGGCAGCACCGAACTTGGAAAAACGTCGAAGACGATTGCTATAATCATACCGAAAATAGCTATGACGATCAGAAGAGCAAAGAACACTACTATAAAGAAGATAAACCTTACGCGGGGGTTGATATATCTTGCAGCGATCTCGGATATGCTTTTTCCGTCGTTACGCATCGAGACAACCAGCGACCCGAAGTCGTGAACGGCTCCCATAAAGATACTGCCCAGCATTACCCACAACAGCGCCGGCAGCCAGCCCCAGATTATCCCGATAGCCGGTCCGACGATGGGACCCGTTCCTGCGATGGAAGTAAAGTGATGACCGAAGATGATCCCTTTTTTCGACGGCACATAATCTACACCGTCATTAAGACGCCGGCTCGGAACATCCGCCTTGGGATCCAGGTTGAAAATCTTTCGTGCAAGAAACCGGCCATAGGTATGATAGGCAACAAGAAACCCGCCCCCGCAAACAACGATAAGCAATAAGGTGTCCATATAATTACCTCAAACAAAATTAAAAACAGCCTCGGCCTTCGGCCGAATCCTGAATTCGTAATTCGTAATTCGTAATTCGTAATTATTTTTTCCTGTTTCCGCCTCTTGCTCTTAGCATCAGGCGGATTGGTACTTCTTCTATCCCGATCATATCACGAAATTGGTTTGTCGCGTATCTCATATAGTTGTCATCGAACAGCTCGGGGTGATTGACAAACAGCAAAATGCTGATCGGCAGTTTGGCGACTTGTGTCCCGTAGAGAATTTTTGGCATTCCGCGTTTATTCTTCGTTCCGGCGATCCGCTTAGAATTAATCGCCTCGATAGCCTTGTTAAGCTGCGCGGTTGGAATATCGCTTGACGCCTGCTTGAAAATTTCCGTAGCCAGATCCAGAACGCTCTGAATATTTTTGCCGTCGGTAGCGGTAGTAAAAGCAATCGGCGTATGCCGCAAGCCCGGAAGCATCTCTGTTATGTAGTCCGCATAGTCGTCGGTATTGGCAAAGTCCATCGCCAGGTCCCACTTGTTAACGACGATTATGCACGCCTTGTATTCGTCGCAGATAGAGTGGGCAAGTTTTTTGTCGGCTTGCGATATTTTAGAGGTCGCATCCATCATAAACAAAACGACGTCTGCGCGATTAATGCTCCGCAGCGCACGAGTGTAACCATAGAACTCGATGTCGCCGGACATCTTTCGTTTTTTACGAACACCGGCTGTGTCGATCACCAGAAACTTCTGGCCGTCACGCTCGAAGCGAACATCAATTGCATCGCGTGTGGTTCCGGCGACTTCGCTGGTGATGACTCGATCTTCGCCTACGATCGAATTGACGAAAGTACTTTTGCCGGCGTTGCGTTTCCCAACGATAGCGATTTTCATCGCAGCTTTTTCCGGCGTCTCTTTGGGCAGGTGTTTGAGTTCTTCGACAATCTTTTCCAGAAGGACCGCTTTATTGACAATGTTGGCAGCCGATACGCAGATCGGATCACCGAAACCCAGCCGGGCAAATTCGCCGCCGCCGCCCATCAGTTTTGCGGTGTCTGCTTTGTTTGCAACGAGGATAACGTTAAGGTTGGCTTTGCGAAGCTTGCGGGCCATCTCTACATCGAGCGGCATAATACCATCGCGAATATCGACGACAAAAAGCACCAGGTCGGAGGCTTCTATGGCCAGGTGGATCTGACGCTCGACATGACCTGTCAGGTCCTCAACATCGACAATGCCGTACCCGCCGGTATCGATAAGCTCAAAAAACCGGTCGTCAACATCAACGATTACCGAAACCCGGTCGCGCGTAACCCCGGCCGTCGGCTCGACAATGCTGATCAGCTTGCCGCTTATGGCATTCAGCAGGCTGCTTTTGCCCACATTCGGACGCCCGACTATTGTAACTACTGGTAGAGCCAAAACTTAAACCTCTATTATAATATTCCAATTTTAAGACAATCGGATATTATAACAAATGACCCAGGCAATTGAAAGCACCAATTTTCCCGCAATAACAAATCCACTCAACCCAAACACAAACCATTTAAGCGTTCACAAAACATAATTCGACACTTTCGATTTTAATGACTTTGGATCCTGTTGCGCAATCATTGCCAGCAGTTATATCTGGGCAGTAAGTTGCATTCCAGCCAGGACTGTGCCATCATTGCAAGGTCTTTGAGGTCGACATAGCAATCTCCGTTGACATCACCTGGGATTTTTTTGGTACAGAAACCTTTGCCTGTGGGTGTGGAATATGACAAACTGGCTTGAGAAGTTCCGCCATAAAAGCCTTGATTAATGACATCGCCATTGTAATAATGCTCATCGCCAACTGGTACTCCGGGGTCACCGGCGTCAATACAGGGGCTATTGATGTCGTCAGACTCGTCGAAGTTGCCGCCATCGTCCAGAAAAAATACGTCCAACCCCTCATCATTCTGTCCAATCCAGCGGCCGGCAGATGACATCAAATGAAAATCACCGTTTTGGGCATCTGCAAAGTTTGGATCGAGAGCAATGTTTCCGTCCAGCCATTCAAGAACCGCGTTGGCTCCGATAACATACTGACCATCCTGATCACCTTCGACATCACTATAGCTGACTGTAAGTGTCGTCTTATTAAGTTCATTGTCGCTTAGAGCGATGGTTGAGCCAATTAAATTTGGAGCGATATTACCCCAGACAATAGAATTGGATAGAGTAGCAATACTGTCAGAACAGAAAATAGCGCCACCTGTGCCGCCATCAACACTGTTATTGGCAATGGTACATTGCTGGATAACGATATCGGGAATGGGAACAAAATTTGGATCATTATCAGGGTCATTTGGATCATAATCAGGGTCATCTTCCGGAATATTGGGGTTATACTGAGCACACTCAAAGAAATAAAGACCACCGCCATACATAAGCGTCGTATTATAGGTAATCAAACACCGCTCGATCTGGGGACTGCTATTTACCCAGCAGTATACTCCGCCACCGCTGATATTGGCGGTGTTATTGATAATCGTACAATCGCGAATAATCGGGCTGCTGTTATTACGGCAACTGATACCGCCGCCATAAGCTGCGGCTCTGTTATCGGTGATCTGACAATTCATAATAGTCGGACTGCTGTTATAACAGCCAATGGCCCCACCAGCTTTATCAGGCCCCCACGCGACATTATTCTTAAGAACGCAGTTTTTGATAGTAGGGCTGCCTATATTACAATAGATGGCCCCGCCGTTACCTGTCATGTAGCCGCCGGTGATAGTAAAACCATCGACAATAGTCGCTTTGGTTTCTTCGCTATGGAAATAGAATGCCCGATGGGGATCGGCCATACTGCCTTGGCAATCGATGATGGTCATAGCCACAATTTCAGGTGAATTTGGATCATCGCTGGTCAGTCTGATATTTTTACCATAGAAATCAAGGTCCCGATTACCCTTGCCGGTATAGAGACCCGGATGCACGATAATAGTTGCACTACTAATGTTGGGATCTTCTGTATCGATGGCATCAATAGCGCTTTGAATGGTAGGATAATCTTCCGTAGGAACTTCCAGGACAATAGGTTGAGGTTCGTTGGGATCGTTGGGATCTTCTACATCCCCACCGAGGGCGATCCCACCGAACATCGTGCAGATAGACATCAAGAAGATTAAAAATGTCAAACACCTTTGTTTTTGACTTATCCGACATTTCCCATTTAATCGATTACTAAACATAATTTCAATCATCCTTTCTAAAGATAAAACTAATAATATCTTAAACAAAATCCATACAGCAGAATACTCAACGACAAACCCTAAAGCCCATGACGTAGCTGATCAGGGATGGGTCGCCGTCGTAGGTCCAGTACGAGACAGAACAGTACCCGGCGTAGTTGCCCCAGCTGCCACCGCGCATAACACGATAGCTGCTGCTATATATAGAGCTTGTCCACTCATAGGCATTCCCTGCCATGTCATGCATCCCATAGCCGTATGAATCATAATAGTCAACTGGACTAGTATAAGGATACATCGAAAGGTTAAGCGGATTGGCATGACTAATGCCATCGTAATAATTCGCTTTACTAAAGTCTAGTGTCGTACCACAGCCGTAAGTGAAACTGCCGTCATAATCAGCCACTGCCTGCCATTCCCATTCAGTCGGAAGTCTATACCCGAAATAGTTACAGAATGCAGTAGCTCCGTACCAGCTTACCGCAACAACAGGATGCCTGCTCATATCATAGCCATCACGGCTGCGAACACTGAATACACCTTCGCTATAAGTAATCTGGCTATATGAATATGTTTCAGTAGTTTCAAAATAAACACAGTCCGCGTAATCCTCTCCACTGTTTGAACCGTTTGCACCATAGACAATTTTGTTGCTAACATAAATATCACCAGAAGCAAGTGCTGCATTTAAGAACTGGCAATACTGATCATTAGTAGTTTCATATTTGCTCATTTGACCCTTGAAACCCTCATGGCCGGGCACACCCGGGTCGTTGATAGATATAAGAAGTATCCCGTCAGTTGCATCGATCCCATCACAATCCTGGTCGATTCCATCATTTAGAATTTCCGGTGCTCCCGGATAAATAGTCGGATCCTTATCGTTACAATCAGTATCATAATCAAGGCC
>JAIPFN010000003.1 GCA_021736615.1 Phycisphaerae bacterium
AGCGTTCACGGAGTTTTTTGACAGGATGACAGGATAAAAGATAGATTAAAAAATGTCAGTGGGTGTTTTTGATCACAGGCTTACAACTTTTGGCAGGTTTGTGTGTTTTGCTTTTTTAAAAAAGGAGCAAAAATCAAGAGGGAAGATTTTATAATCATTCTGTTGTCCTGTCAAAAACGAGAGCTTAGAGTGATTAACAGGAAAAAAGCGTGAACGGTTACGATTTATTTATGTTGTGGTGTTGTTAAACTAGTATCTTTAAGCCATGTTGATGCCATCACGGCAAAATCTTTCAGGCTTGTGACACAGTCTTTATTTATGTCCGTTGGATGACCTGCCGACAGCCCTTTGCCAATTGCCGCTGATCATGCTGATATAAAAGTCCGAACTGCTTCCATCCCACCAATTGGAATCAGGCAGGGTATTATTACCGAAGGTATCCTTATTGCCGGCATGAAATGCCAACGTGCCAGATCCAATCCCTTATCCGGGATATTCACTCGTGGTCCGTTTTTTTGGCAGTTTAATTTACCTTGCCTCTTTTAATTTACCAGAGACGGACGTGATAATTCGGCGTCAATTGACACATCGCTGCTGGATTTTGAGGTGTTAAGTACGTGGATAGCCAATATGTTTGTTCCGGCGGTAAGGAATTCTGAAGCGTTAGTTATAACATATTCTGACCATACGGCATCACCTATCCAATCGCCGGTATCAGTATAACTTTTATTACCTGCCGAGACGCGGAGACGATAAACCTCATGGCCGTTGATCGAGACGATACAACCATCATCAACAAACACGCGCAGATTGAGAGTATCGGGAATACCGTCGGCGGAATTGATCTCGAAAGCATGACGCAGATACACTGAAGTGTAATTGTTCTGCATGTCACCAAGAACCGTATTGTCATCACCATCGCCAAAGCCGATACTAGTCTGGCCGATCAGCCAGGTTCCATCCTCTGTAAAGCTAATTTCACGCCAGTTGGAAGGCGGTTCGGAGGTGCCCTTGCGATAATGCCAATCCGTCGATTCTGTATCGATCAAAGGTATCGGCGGGAAAGATTCGGTGGTGAATTTGGTTGTTGTGTTCGCCCAATCGACGCCAAACGAGTTCGACGCACGGCAGCGGAAATAATAGGTCGTATCCGGATCAAGGCCGCTAATGTCAGTATGGAATGTTCCGACACCTTGCCTGCCCATATTGATCTGGTGGTCCCAGGCACCAGGTGTTGTACTTGTGCCGCCGTCGCCGGCACCCCAGTAAATAGCAACGGTGGGATCATCGGTACCATTGTAGGTCACCTGGCCATTGAGCGTGGCCGCGTAGGTGGTAATGTCACTTGTAGTCAGATTAATCACCCTCGGGTTAGTAAACATATTGTCCAGCCAGTGATCTGCCATGACGATCAGGTCAGTTGGACCGACCTGGCCGCTTTCGTCGAGATCGGTTCCCTGACACCATGCAGGCGTTTGGCAATTAGTACTCATCCATTCGGCGGCTAAATGCGAAAAGTCCGCTAAATCAACTTTACCGTTCATGTTAATATCACCGGGCATGCTCATATCGCCAACGATGAAAGTCATATTGAGGGAATTGCCGCTGATATGACTGATATAAAAGTCCGAACTGCTCCCATTCCACCAATTGGACTCTGGCAGCGTATCGTCACCGAAAGTAACGTTATTGCCGGCATGAAATAAGTCATTTGCGCCGCTGCCTGTACTACCGGGAGTTTCGAGATGGAACTGGCCGTCGGCCTGCTCAAGGGATACTCTGTAGTGCTTTTCCGGGGTCATATCCTGATATTCGCTCGATGTGCCTGACGAAGTGTCTACGTGCCAGATCATCAATCCGCTATCCGGGATATTGACACGCCGGCCATGTTTTTGACAGTTTTCAATCAGGAAGTACTCCTTCGTGGAGCCTGGTTTTGCGTATTTGTAGCAAGTTGGCGTTACAGACAGATCGAAAGGGTCCTCCTGGGCCGTAAGCTCCGTTCCCCAGGACATATCATTGATTACAGTCGGTTCAAGCCATCCTGAACTAATGCGTAAATACGGATTCGGTGGAGGAGGGTTCTTACTGTTTCCGCCGGACATTATACAATAACTGCCCAGTGACTTAGCTGATATGCCGTCGTTGCCGTAGTCATAATAATCAGCCCAGTCGCACATCATGTGACCGTTTTCATGACAAAACGTGCTGATAGTTAAGGACGTACCGATGTTTGTCATTTGGTAATCATGGAATATCGTCCCATCCGGGGCTGTCCAGTTGCTGATTGAGCTGCGATGCGGCCAGAGTCCATTTGCCCAGCCGCAGCCGTCTGTCCCGCCGGCATAAAATATATTTAAGCACTTAACCCGATTATTTGTGCTTTCGCGGGTCAGGCCAGAAAAGTCATAGCCCAGATCGATTGCTCCGCGGATTGCGTCTTTGACGAGATCTCTGGTGTATCCATATCCGTCACTGCAGTCGCCGTTGCCGCCTTCCCGGTAATAGGCTTTTGTATTAGGCACACGAACATAAGCGGTCACAATATTTGTATATTCCAGATTGCCTCCGGAGACATCATAAAAATAATCCCGAACGGACCCGTTGTTGCCATTAGTGCTGTATCCGACCAGATTGCAAAAATCATCAATTTGCGACCGTGTAAAGGTAACACCCGGGTCGTCTGAAAAATCAACTAAGATTGTCAGGCCGACAATCTGGTCGGCACCGGGGGCGGCCTCTATGGCATCGGAAGTGTCAAAAGTAACCTGGCCATCGCCTGGAGCAGGTTGCGGTTCGATGTCCATTCCCAATTCCTGCCGTCTTTGTTTTTGTTTTTGGCGAATAGCCTGCTTGTTAATGTCAAGATGTTTGCTAAGTGCCGGACCATTGCCCTTGCGTTTTCCGTTTGTCTTACTTTCAAACCGCTCTGTGGCACGCATTCGGGCGACAAAAGAAGGGTGGTTCGGGTCGGTAGGTTTGCGGTGATCATATACCACGTCAGTCGGGACAAAATCAGAGTTATCGTCACTTAATTCAGCATAGACCATTTGTCCGGTATAGTGATCGCGAACAAGCGTATAGCCATCCAGGCTTTCAAACCTGCCATAGAACTCATCGCCATAGCCTCTGACAATGATTATTGTGCCGTCCGGCTGGGTGAGTTCCATTTCCTGTCCATTATAATTGGCACCAAAAGCGGCGAAAGATGACAGGGTTACAATTATAATAGTCAATGGTAAATTTGAAAAAACCTTGCGATACGTCTTCAATTCATACCCTTTTCTTAGCTGATATCACGATTTTTAAAGCATTATTACTGTACGGGTGAACAAGGACACTCTTTGTCTAAAGATACAGAAATGCTAACTCTAATTATAGTTTGCAGGACGTTATTTTACAACTAAAAAACCAGCAAAAACACAGTTATTCCGATGGTTTTGCTGAAAGTGCAGGTTTTTCAGCGATTTTTGACTTCTTCAGGTGTTTTCTGTTGAGGGGAAATATTAGTTTGATTATTTACGTGTGATTGTATACCATAGTCAGACGATAATTATAAATATAAATCTTGAAAGGATTATACAATGAAATCAATGGAAGACCTCCAAGATGCTTTCGCCGGCGAAAGCCAGGCTAATCGTAAATATCTCGTATTTGCTAAGAAGGCTGATTCCGAGGGTTTGCCGCAGATCGCTAAGCTTTTCAGAGCGGCAGCGGCAGCCGAGACAATCCATGCACTGGCACACCTTCGGGCGATGGATGTTGTTGGAACTACCAGGGAAAATCTTGCCGGTGCTATGAGCGGTGAGGAATTTGAGTTTACCGATATGTATCCCAAGTTCATCGAAGACGCAAGGGCCGATGACAACAAGAGGGCACTGGTGTCGTTTAAGAACGCCATGGCCGTTGAGCAGGTGCACTTTAGCCTCTACAACGAAGCTGCAAAACAGGTCGCCGAAGGCAAGGATCTTGCCGAGAGAAAAATCTATGTTTGCAGCGTATGCGGAAACACCGTCCTCGATAATGTTCCGGAAAAATGCCCCGTATGCGGAGTACCGGCAAGCAAGTTCGATGAAATAGAATAAGGCGTGCGACGGACAGCGGACAGCGTGCGGCGTAAAGCGTAAAGCGAAAAGCGTAAAGTGTAAGGAGTAAGTTTTTTTATGGAATTTAAGGTTAATTTATCTCGTCCGGATATAACAGAAGCAGAGATTAAAGCAGTCACCGATGTTCTGCGCACTCCCAACCTTTCGCTTGGCCCGAAGCTTGGCGAGTTTGAAGAGGCCTTTTGCGCATACACCGGCATGAAACGTGCCATCGCGGTTAACAGCGGCACAAGCGGGCTGTATCTGTGTATGAAGGCCATGGGAATCGGCGAAGGCGACGAGGTTATCACTACGCCGTTTACCTTTATCGCTTCGGTTACTACGATTATGATGACCGGTGCAAAACCGGTATTTGTCGACATTGACCCGGTGACCTTGAACATGGATCCGGCAAAGGTCGAAGAAAAGATAACCGAAAAGACCAAAGCCATTTTGCCGGTCGTAGTATTCGGCAATCCAGCCGGTCTCGACGAAGTCTGTGCCATTGCCAAAAAGCATAACCTGCTTGTTGTCGAGGACAGCTGCGAAGGACTTGGGTCGGAGCTTGGCGGCAAAAAAGTCGGCACTTTCGGGACAATGAGCGCATTTGCCTTTTATCCCAACAAACAGATCACTACCGGCGAAGGCGGTATGATACTGACCAACGACGACGAGCTTGCCGACTTGTGTGAGTCTCTTCGCAACCAGGGCCGCGGCAAAGGCGGCGGCTGGCTGGCCCATGACCGGCTTGGATATAACTACAGACTAAGCGATATTAACTGCGCATTGGGAATTGTCCAGCTTTCCAGGATAGATGAAATTGTCGCAAAACGCCGGGCCGTCGCGGAAATGTACCATGAGGCCCTCGGTGGCGACGACAGACTTATCGTACCTACAGAGCCGGAAAATTGCGTGATGAGCTGGTTCGTATATGTTATCCGCCTGGCTGACAAATCACTGACCATCGACACGAGGAATGCCGTCCTCAAACGCATGCTCGAAAGAGGGATCCAGGTAAGCAACTACTTCCCGCCGGTTTATCTCCAGCCGTTCATCAGCTCAGAGCTTGGCCATAAAGAAGGCGATTTCCCTATAACCGACGAAGTGTGCAAAAGCACCATGGCATTGCCGTTCCACAACAACCTGACGAAACAGGAAGTAGAAATAGTCGCCACGGAGCTAAAAGCAACCCTCGACGAAATACTTTGACTCAAACCGACCAAATGGCCGGTTTGAGAATGCCAAATTACGAATTACGAATTACGAATTGAAGATTCGGCCTGACGGCCGATGCATTTTTATCTTTAATTTTAATCCGTGTCGATCCGTGAAATCCGTGGTTAAATTTTCCAGGGCGCATAAAAATAGCGGCTGAATCCTTCCGGATACAGCCGCTTTTGATTGTTCTACAGGCTCTTCTAACAAAGGGCGATGTAGCTGGCAATAGCCAGAATCAGGATTCTTTTCTTGGTGACCATAAACGGCAGCCACACTTTATGATAAAAGTTAGTCATCATATTCCCCTTATAATTAAACTTTTATTATTCACCCAACCCAAACATCTTCCCATTTACCAACCCGACCAACGAAGCCGAATCACTATTGTTAAGCCTATTATAACCGGATTTTATGAAAAACACAAGAAAAAATGCAAATTATTGTCGTAAACTGTTGTTGCGTAAGGGTTTATGGGTTGCCTGTGCCGCATTTTTTTTGCCCTTGCAAATGCCAAAAAACGCTCAAAATTCTGATTTTCTGAGCGTTATTTTGAGTCAAACAGAAGCGAGGGTAATTTGCCTATAATTGTACTGCTGGATTTGTTTTTTTCAAATAAGTATTTACGCAGTCGTTCCATATCAGTTTCTTAATTCCCCCCGGTAAGTGCTGCACTTTTCATTTCAGTCTTTACATATCAAATATTCTCAAGTCCCATAGTTCGACGATAGTTTGATTATCGTCAGTGTCAATTAAACGAATAGTAATGAAGTGATGTGTCTCTGGTTCACGCCCATACCATTTGAAAAGCATAAAGGGACGTTCAGTATGTAAAGAATAATTCTTCCCGATAACAGTGCTGTACGGTGACATTCTTCTCTCCATCTGTTGCTGGCGAAATTCTTTGTCTACACCTTTATACAACGGGTCATTAATTTCTGTATAGATAGATTCTGAAGATTCCTCGCTGAACTCTTCCCACTTACGAAGTTCGGAGATGACCTTCTTGATCTGATCTGCGACAATAGACTGCGGCTGCTCAACCTCAAACCTTGTATAGACGCATGGAAGGTTCCATGGACGACTTGATTCTTTGGTAATGAGTTTCCAGTGGCTATCCTGAGGGATATATGGCGGAACAGAGACGTTGTTAAAGTGTCGCCAGGCTGAAGTTACACCCAAATAAAGCAAAGCCAAAATAACTATTGGAATCAGAAACCTTTTTCTGGAAAAAAACTTACACAATGTTTTTACTATAGCGTCCATGAATTGACATATCCCATTTAAACGACCAAAAACATAATTACCTACTTTCAATCTCGCTATAATACCAAGTCCACTCCGAATCGTCTAATATTAAATTCTGGTAAGAAATCAACGTCTTCGGGAGTCATTTTCGGGGGAGGGTAGGTGATTTAGCTTTTGGGGGATATCTATGACCTTTAAAATGCTTGGACTTTTGTGGGGTTTTCTGCTATTTTACCTGCCATGGAAAATACTGAAAATATGAATGTTGAATCTGTCGGTTTTATTGCTCTTGGGTGCCCTAAAAACATTGTTGACAGCGAGAAGATGCTTGCCGAGATTGGTGAGGCCGGGTTTGTTATAAGTCAGGACATCGCCGCTGCCGATGTTGTCGTAATCAATACGTGCGGGTTTATTGCCCCTGCAAAACATGAGGCTATCGAGGCTATCGCCGAGGCTGTTGAGTGTAAAACCAGCGGTTCGGTCAAAAAGGTCATCGTCACCGGCTGCCTTGCCCAGCGGATGGGGGCCGAGCTTATGGACGAGGTTGACGGTATTGATGCTATTGTAGGTCTTGGCGAGAGAGACAGTATTGCCGCGATAATCAAACGGACGCTGCACCCTGCCGCCGGTATGGATTCGCCGATTTATATGGGCGGCGATTCGGGCAGTGTTTCCGATGACCGCGGGCGGCTGCTTATCACTCCGGCTCATTGGGCGTATATGCGAATCAGCGAAGGCTGCGACCGCAAATGTGCGTTTTGTACGATACCTTCGATTCGCGGCAAATTCCGAAGCAAACCCGAAAACATCATACTCTCCGAAGCCGATGAACTCACTGCTAATGGTGCCGTCGAGCTTAGCATTATCGCACAGGACAGCAATTACTACGGCCGTGACCTCGGTGAAAAAGACGGGCTTTCGCGGCTGATCGGAAAGCTCGAAAAGATCGACGCTCTTAAATGGATTCGGTTGATGTATCTGTATCCTGCCGAAATTGACGACAGGCTGATAGAGACTATCGCGGCCAGCGAAAAGGTGCTTAATTATATTGATATGCCGATCCAGCATATTAACGACGATATTCTAAAGTCAATGCGGCGGAGCGACCGAAAGGATAAGACGATTGGGCTTATCGAAAAGCTGCGGACGGCGATGGATGATGTGGTTTTGCGGACTACCGTTATCACGGGTCTGCCCGGCGAGACGGACGAAAGTTTTGCCGAACTGATCGAATTTATCAAGTGGGCCAGGTTCGACGCTCT
>JAIPFN010000004.1 GCA_021736615.1 Phycisphaerae bacterium
CCTTACTTTTTACGCTTTACTTTAATAATTCCAGGCTCGTATTTGCCATGGCTTGATATCGTTTTAAAACAGCCGCATTAGCCTGGTAGGCACGGCTGGCTAGATTCAGATTCATTATTTCATTAGCAATATCAACATTAGGCATTGCCAGGTAACCGTTGGCGTTTGCCTGCGGATGTCCGGGAGAAAGAACCATCGTAAAATCGCTCATATCTTCAGATATTTCGTCAGCCTCAACGCCGGTTACTCCATCGTCGGCAGCCCTGAGTATAGCTTCAAGCCTTCGATACGGCATCCCATTGCCGGCATCTGTAGTGCGAGCGTTAGCAACGTTCGACGAAATCGCCTGAATACTTCTATTCTGAGCCTTAAGACCCGATATCGCAATATCAATAGGGTTAGTAATTTTACCAATACTCATAATTCAATCCCAAAAATTAAACAGCTTCGGCCATGTGGCCGTTTCCTTCATTATACATTATACAATAGTCATTATTCATTTCAGACTGACCTTAGGTCAGTTTGAACTATGGTACTTTTATTGCAATGTCATACTGTGCATACTTCTTGGCAAGAACCCGGACAAACGCCCTATGGCGGATAGAATTCTTTACAAGTTCGCCGACTTCGGCATGGATATTAACGTCGTTGCCCTGTGCGTTTACTGGCGAATTCTTTGGCTGAATTAACTCAGCATCGATGTCATTCGGGTTAATATCTTCATCGGCGTCCATCAGCTTGGCAAAAGCCTCTTCGAACTTGAGATCGAACTTCCGGTAACCTTTCGTGTTCATGTTCGCCATATTATTGGCGATCACCGACTGCCGCGCAGACTCGGCATTAATCCCGGCCTGAAGGTAATTAAGTAATTTCATATCTGACATTATATCAATCCCGTATTAATAGCGCATAAGACTTTTCAAAAGACTGAATGCAATATCTATGCCTAAATCAGTAAATAATACAGATAGAAAAAATATAACCATATATGAGTAGTTAAATGCTATTTTATTTGACTAATTTCTATAATTCTCTAACTATAGGCGTCAGATAATTAGACACTATGCTAATTTTCCACACAATCATGCAAAACCATTCATAAAATGCTGTTAAATCCCAAAAAAATGGAAAATAGATCCAATTCTTCTGGCATTATTTTCCTGAAAGATCATAAATTGCTCAAATAATGACAAAACTCTAAATCTTGTATTTTAGCTAAGTGCTTATCTGGCATATACATAGAATAGTTATGCGGGCACATATCCTTACTATTGGCACGATAATTGCAATCGATATTATCTGAACTAATATAAACACGGAGTATAGTAATGGACAATATGATAGCTAGTGCTACTGAAACATTCATACCGCCAAGGGCCGATTCCGCACCCCAAAAGAGCATTCCTATGCCGTCAAGAAACCGCCAGGAATTCTCACCCGCAGAAAGGTCCAGGACTGAAACGCCGGAAAGATCAGCCGAAACCCCACTAAATGCAGATGAAGAAAGCCAGGTTTCTTCGGGCGATACAGGAGACAGACGCGATTTTAATGAAGTTCTAGAAAAAAAGATGGCAAAGAGCGAAAATGTCGAAGAGGGCAATGATGTTAAAAATCATAAGCCGGATGATGACTCTGCCGAGGCAGTTCCGCCAGGTATTTTGATCGCCGAGACCAAAATTCCGGAAGAAATTGTAAATAAGGGAATATCTCCCCTGATTAATTTTACCCAGGCAAAGCAGAACGGCCAGTCAGCAGAAACGACCGGTGTAATTGACAGCTTGAGCAAAAATCCCGTTACCCAGAATTTGGCAAAAGCAACCGGCGACGAAGAAATAGTTACGCCTGTCGATAAAATTCCAGCAAACGTCGAAGAGGCAAAAACCGAGACTACCGGGATTCCGATCATAACTATTGCCGATAAGCCGGTGGTTAAGCAACCTGTAGTAAATCTTACCCAGCCAACAGAAAAAAATCAGCCTAAAATAGATCAGCCTAAAATAGATCAACCGGAAGCTGCTCAAGCTGTGTCAAAAACTCTGCAAAACAGTGAAAATCAGCAAGCGGCAGACAAAAATCCTAATCTCTCCCAGGTAGAACAAAATATTGTAAATGCTCAAGGTCCCAAGCCCGATCAGAAAACAGTAGTCCCTAAGTCGGAAAATGTCCCGCAAGCCGGTTTCCAAAACAAGTTCGATGAAAGCATCGAAAAAGCACAATCCGACGTTCCGTCAAAGGCAAGCATAACTTCCGCTCCTGAAACAAACATCGAGACAAATATAAACACAGCTTTAACGCCAAAGGGAACTGTCGAGAAGGACCTGCATAAAAATCTGACCGGCGAATCCCGTTCTGAAAGAGACTCACAGACTCTAGGCCAGATTTCACCAGCCTCGGACAATAAAACAGTGACCGGCAATACAGCCAGGCTAGACGTTAAACCTCAGCCGACAAACGACATTCTAAACCAGGTCACAGAGCAAATTCGTTCATCGATGACGAGGGGACGTGAGCAAATTTCAATCGCCCTCGACCCGCCCGAACTGGGAAGGGTTATGATTAAGTTCCAGCAAAGAAATGGTGAGATCGTCGGAATCGTAGAAGTTGACAAAGCAAGAACTCACCGGGAAATCGCCGACGAAATGCCTATGATCGTAAAATCGCTAAACGACAGCGGTATTGCCGTAAAAAAAGTGGAAGTTGTTCTGACAGAGCAGCAAACACAGGACACGCTAAGTGATAACTCTGCAAAGGGCAATAATAATACCGGACGTAACGGCTTTGGCGGCAGTTCCGATAACCCGCAAAGCGAAGGCTCGGAAAACGGCGGACGAAACTTTTCACGCCAGTATAATCCGGCAAATAACACTGATAACTACACTAATACCGTCTCCGACGATGCTATAAACATGTATGCCTGACATCGAACACGAACATCATAAAAATGCATCTAAAGTCGGTCTTACATAAAGACGACTGATTTTGTAAGTGTTTATTTAGACTCGCCTATCAAAGCGTTTCTAAAATTGGCAGGTAAATTTGTAATGCAATTAACAATATGTAGACAGGAGTAAATTATGGCTAAGTCACTTTTATTAGTGGACGATTCGGCAACAATGCGTAAGATCATTCTTAGGACCTTGCGGATGGCCGGCCTCGACATTGATTCTTTTGAAGAAGCCGGTGACGGAAACGAAGCACTCGAAAAACTAAAAGAAAAAACGGTTGACATCATCCTCTGCGATATTAACATGCCTGGCATGGGCGGCCTGGAAATGGTCAAAGAAGTCCGAAAGATGGATTCATGTGCTAATACAAAGATAGTGATGATCTCTACTGAAAGCGCAGAAGAGCTTATAGAAGGCGTTCTCGCAGACGGTGCAAACGGGTATGTAACAAAGCCCTTTACGCCTGAAAGCATACAGGAAAATCTCGCGCCATTTATGAACTGATCAATATTTCAGTTTTAATAACAGCAGAGTACTTAACTGAAATGGGAGTTCTCTGTGTTCAGAAATAATTGCAGGATTTGTTTAAGCATGGGATTTCCCGGAAAGCGGTATGATTAGAATGATTACTGAAATTTGTTTTGAAAAAGTTCTGCTCGAAAGCGCACAAGAAGTTTTTGAGATGATGATTTTTATGTCGGTAGAGCAATGCCCTGATTGCGTAACTGTTGAAGGTGATTCGCTGCTCGGATCCATTACATTTACCGGAAGCATTGAAGGATGCATGGCTATCTGCTGCAGCCTTGACTGCGCCAAAACCATTGCATGCAATATGCTGGCAATTGAAAGCGACGATGGTATCACCGAAAACGAAATTCGAGATGCAATAGGCGAAATAGCGAATATGCTGCTTGGAAGCATTAAAGCAAACTTGATTAAGAAGAATATTGGAAATCTCGACGTATCTATTCCGTGTGTAGTGAGCGGAAAAGAACTCACTAGCAGCCTCGGAGAAAACGCTGTCGAAATTACATTGCCTATATACATAGACGAAGCAGTAGCCGAATTAACATTACAATATCGTATTGTAAGATAATCAATTATAAATCTTCAATTCAAAATTAAAATGCCTGATACAATAGCCGAACTTGAAACGAGTACTATAGAACACGCAATCGGTGCGTTAGACGCCTTTTGCGAAGACATCGCCGGTATGTTCGGTATAGGCGCTGAAGGCACTGCCTCCGACCAGCGGCTCGTAACGCTGAAAGAGCTTAAAAACGAATTCAAAAAAGTAACTGCTGTATTCATCGTAGAAGGCAAAGGAGTTATTAACGGCAATTTCTTTATTCTTCTCGATCAGGACGCTCTCTTTACCCTTGCCGGAACCTTCGTGATGCTGCCCGATAAGATTATCGTGCAGAACAGAAGAACGGGCAAGGAAAAAGAAGCAAACGAAATCGCAGATGCCGTCGGCGAAGTAGGTAACCTTCTCGTCGGCGCATGGGACAAATATTTCAGAGAAGAAATGGAAGGCCACAAACACTTCCTGCAAATCGGAACATTCATCGGAAAGCCATGGCTAAAACCGGAGGAAAATATCGGTCTTGCAAAAGAAACCGAACTGGTCGCTGCGAAATATGACATGACAATTGAAGGGTTCGATCCGTTCGTTTGCATGGCTGCTTTCCCAAAATCGGTATTTGAGGCAGAACGATCCGAAAAAAAAACCAAAGAAGCCGCCGAAGAAACTACAGAGCAAGCCAAAGAAGAAGCACCCAAAGCAGATGAAGCCACAACAGAAACACAACGAAAAGAAGACTCTTCCGCCGAAAAAACAGAGGTTCCAAAAGAAGAAATAAAAGCAGAAGCACCGGCAGACGAACCAGAACAGTCGACTGAAAAAGCAATAGAACCGGCAAAAGTCGAGGAATCTGAAGAACCTCAAGCTGTTGAAGAACCCGTCGAAACACTAACTGAAACTGAAGTGGAAGATCGACCTGTGTCAAAAGTCATTGAGCAGATGACGCATTCTCATGCTGTCCTGCCCGGTGAAATCACCGGCGAATTTCTTACCGACATTCAGGCTCAAAATGTCATGCGAACTGACATTGCATGGGCAACCCAGGACGACACGGTAGAGAACGTCTTGACAAAAATGCAGCAGCAAAATACCGGCTATGCATTAATTGGCAGCCCAAACGCAATACAAGGCATCGTCTCGAAATCCGACATACAGGGAGCGTTAAGCCCGTATTTGCAGGCGATATTTTCAAAATGGAAAAGAGAGCTTGATACCGCCACTTTGCAGATTAAAGTCAGGTGGATAATGAGCAGACCCGTTCACACCTTGCGGCCGGACGCCACGCTTGCGGCCGTGATGGAGACAATGTGTAAACATTCGGTCAGGGCCTTACCCGTTGCCGATGAAAATGGAGTTTATGGTATCGTTACCGTTTACACTATATTTAATGCTCTAACAGCCGCCTCGACCGATCAAGCCGATCAGCAGGGCCAAAACACTGACGTCCCCGCGCTGAGTTAGTTAACTTTACCTCTTTACTTTGTAAGTAATCATCGATTCCTCTTTGCGATTTTCAATTCGTTTAACTTGACAATCCATGCAACTTAAAGTACACTAATCTGCGTTAATGTTTACTCAGAAAGGTTGTGTATTTTATGGCGCAGGAAGAACAGGTTCTTGTAGTTGAGCGGAAGGTTATCGAAGAATTGGGTATGTTTCACGGGCTCCAGTTTGATGTTGCCCCATATCTGGAAAAGATCTTTACGCCCGGAATAATGAGTTTCATGCCGCGTTCCAAGGCCGAAATCAACCCGGATTATAAACAGCTAATCCCCTATGTTATAATAGGTTACGACGGGAAATACCTCAATTATGTTCGTGGGAAACGCGCCGGTGAAAAGCGCCTCGTTGGTAACAGATCAATGGGCATAGGCGGACATATCAATCCGATTGATGACCATCGCCTCTTTAATGTTGAAAAAGACTATAAAACTGATCCGCGCGAAATGTATTTGGAAGCAGCTGCACGTGAGGTCATTGAAGAAGTGAACATCAAAGATGCCCATACTGACCGAATAGTGGCACTTTTAAACGACGACACTAATGAGGTCGGCCAGGTTCACCTGGGAGTTGTCCATTTCTGGCAGCTCGAAAGCGAAGATGTCAGCCGGCGTGAGCAGATGATTACGCAATTAAACTTTATGACCCCTGCAGAACTGAACGAAGTGCGCGATAGCCTGGAAACATGGTCGCAATTATGCCTCAACGGGGTGGACAAATTCGTGCAATAGACCGCGATGAGATAAAAGGAGGAATCAATGCGTTTCGCATTATTGATCTTTGCTTTCCGGGTGTGTTTCCACTACTGTCAAACAGGTTCATACCCCGTTAGCCGATAGGATTTATTTTTCTAAACCCAAGGCGAACCAGTATGGATTGAAGCTTTCTTTTACAATTTCGGCGATGAGTTGTATAAAGTCGGTATAGTCATTTTTTGTGTGGGCATTGTCGAGGGCCTGATAGTATTCCAGGCGTCGTGCGACAGATAGAACTGTCGCAGGGAAACCGCATTTCATCAATTCGAGGTTCATCAGCAGTCTTGAGGCTCTTCCGTTACCGTCAATAAATGGGTGTATCTTCACGAAATCGCAATGTACTCTGGCAGCGCGTTCTACGGAATGCATATTTTGTGCGGGACCGTTATACCAATCGATAAAAGTATCCATCTCCTGTTGCACGAGCGTAAAGTCTGATGGTACGTGACCGGCACCTGCGATGGTCACATTAGAGTTTCGGTAAGTGCCCGCGTTTTTGTCGTCGATGTTTTTAAGTATAAGCTGATGAAGACTCTTAATTTGAAATTGGGTCAGTGGCGAATTTTCTTTGACGAGTTTTTCTACGTAGCCAATCGCGTCCTTGTGGTTGACGGCCTCGAAGTGTTCTCGCAGCGATTTGCCGCCTACCGTTATGCCTTCAAGAGCTACTTTTGTTTCTTTAAGGGTTAGTGTGTTTCCTTCGATCGCGTTTGAATTATACGTCCATTGCAGGACGAGGTCTTCGTGCAGATTTTCCAGGACAGCTTTGTCGAGGGGGCGATATGAATCGAGTTTCTCTTTCAGGTTGTCAAGTTCAGTGAAATCCATTTTGCTCTCCTTGTATATCCGCGTTTATCCGCAATAGCTATCGATCAATCGAATAATTCTCGCGGCGGTTTTTTCTTTTTTCATATCCTTCAGTTCCAGCCAATCTGCCTTTGGGGTTTTTATATAGATTGTCGACTTTTCCGCAGCGATAGCTGTCGGTGCGTTGGCAATTATCATGTCGAGATTTTTGCTTTTTAGTTTTGCCTCGGCATTTTCTTTTAGCGATTTGTCTTCCAACGCATATCCCGCGATGAACTGCCCCGTACTCTTATTCCGCCCGGCCCATTTAAGAATGTCTTGCGTGGGTTTTAGTTTTATGGTCAGTTCTGCATCGGACTTTTTGATCTTCGTTTTGGAAGTTTTCTCCGGTTTGTAATCCGACACAGCCGCAGACATTATCAGGCAGTCCGTTTTAGTAAAGTGCTCCTTTACCGCTTTGAACATTTCCGCTGAAGTTTCAATTTCGATGATCTTTGTCGCTGCCGGTCTTTTAAGAGCCGTCGGTGCCGTAATTAGTGTGACGTTGTGTCCGGCCTTGATCGCTGCACGAGCCAGGGCGTAACCCATTTTGCCTGTGCTAGCATTTGATATGAAACGTACCGGGTCGATGTATTCCCTGGTTCCTCCGGCTGTTATGAGTATATTCATAATTAGCCTTTACAGCTTACTTAATTTCTTTTGCAATTTGTTC
>JAIPFN010000005.1 GCA_021736615.1 Phycisphaerae bacterium
GTTTCTGCCGCAAGGACCAAGTGTGATCTTGACCGCGCGGGCGAGTTTTTTGACGCCTTCACAGATAGCCGAACGTGCTTCGGTATCAAAAGCGATTTTTTTAGCTGCCATTTCAATCTCCTGAAATAAAATTTTAATATAAATAGCCTCAGCTAAACGCCGAAGCATAAATTCGTTCTAATTGCTAACCAATTACTGCCATCACGGCTGACTCGTCCATGATGAGGTATTCTTTTCCGTCGAGCTTGATCTCGGTGGGGGCGTAGCTGGTAAACAGTACCATATCGCCTTTTTTGAGAGTCATTTTGCTGCGGGTTCCGTCATCGAGGAGTCTTCCGTCACCAACGCTGATGACCTTGCCGCGTTGTGGTTTTTCTTTTGCTGATTCGGGCAGGACGATTCCGCCTGCGGTAACTGACTCGGCTTCGAGACGCTCGACAAGAACTTTGTCAGCCAATGGTCTGATCTTCATTTTGTTATCCTTTCGTACTTACTGAAATTATCGTATGATTATTTAAAGTTAATTATTACTAAATTCAAGCTGCAAGCAAATGCAGCTAACAGGCAGTTACAAGTGCAAATCCCATGCCAACTGTTCGAGACACACACTAATAGAGCGTAATCCCTTTTTATTACGAGACTTACATCAATATGTCCAGTTTGACACCGTCTGGCAATATTGCAGTCTAATTCTAAAGACCTGCCAGCATGACAGTCAGAAGCGAAATTGTCTGCAAGCCAACATTACAGAAAATTGTTGCATTTTCCCGGTTACTTTATTATAATTGTTATATTGCTCGATCTGGGACGCTGCAAACAAGACTCACATTATCGCATGTTTATTGCCGGTTTTTCATCAAATCTTATGCTTTACCTGAATAATTCGTATGAATGAACCGATATATGCCCTGAAACTGTCACAATACGGAGCTATTACAAATGAGTGAGATAAAATCGACCAAACCGCTTCTGGAAGTCAAGAAGGTTCTGCCCATCCTTAATAATGTTTCAATATTGGCCGGTCTGAACGATGATCAGCTTTATGATATTTTTCGATTGCTGGAAAAAGCATCTTTTGTGGACGAGGAAGTGATTTTTAAGCAAGGTGACCAGCCGAGCTATATCTATATAATTAAAAAGGGTCAGATCAAACTTTTTGTCGAAAACGGCGATACTCCTTTTGAACTTGTTTCGTTTGGAGAAGGTGACTGTTTCGGCGAATCTTCGATTATCGGTATTCGTCCGCATGCGGCGACTGCCGTGGCACAGGGAGATACCGATCTTGTAGTTTTGTCGAGGTCTACTTTGATGTCGCTTTATGAGTCTGATATACACCTTTTCAGCACGCTTATCCTCAACATTGCACGTGAGGCATGCAGGCGGCTAAACGCTTCCAGCGAAACCATACTGCAATATGTCAACCAGCAGCAGCTATCCTGACCAGAACCTATGATTTATGTCTGGCTTACAACTCTTGTAATCTTTAACAGCTGCTCATTACTTCTGGTACTTTTCTCTCTTCCGGGCAACTGGCTTATCGTTTCGGCTACGGGGCTTTTTGCATGGTGGAAATGGGACGAGGGGATATTTTCGATCTATACTCTTATCGCTATTACTGTCCTTGCCGTTATCGGTGAGATTATAGAGTTTTTCGCAGGCGCCGGCGGTGCAAAAAAAGCCGGGGCAAGCTGGCTGGCCTCATTGAGCGCAATCGCAGGCGCATTAATCGGAGCGATGATCGGTACGGTATTTATTCCTGTGCCGATACTGGGAACGCTGCTGGGAGCATGCATCGGTGCAGGGACAGCGACTTTGGCAGTTGAGGCACTTAGCGGCAAAAAAATCGACCACTCGATAAAATCAGGACTGGGAGCAGGAGTCGGAGTATTCCTCGGAACTACAAGCAAATTCGTGATCGGAATATTGATCTGGCTAACCGTTACGGTCGCCGCATTTTACGGGTAGAATTTTACCCCTCATATTTTGAGGTCAGGTAAATCGCTTGCTCGGCCAGGAGGTTTGGTGCGAGTTTTATTGGGATTTTTCTTGATTTTGATATTGCAATCTTCTTTTCTACCTTAACGCCGAGTTCACTGCAGAAACTGTCGAAATCTTCGAGTGTCAGGCAGTGTATGTTCGGCGAATTGTGCCATCTGTAGGGCAACTGCCTGGTTCTTGGAGCATAACCTTTAAATAGCAGCTGCAGGCGGCACTTCCAGTGTCCGAAGTTCGGGAAACTGACGATTACTTTTTTGGCGATCCTGAGCAATTCCTTAAATACTACCTCTGGTTCTTTTACAGTCTGCAAGGTCTGGGAAAGTATCGCATAATCGAAGCTGTCTGTTGCGTATTCACCGAGGCCCTTATCGATGTCTCTATGGATAACAGAAATTCCGCGTTCTATGCAATAGATGACGAGGTCCTGGTCAAGCTCTATGCCTTCTCCGGATACGTTCTTTTCGGCAATGAGGCGAGTTAACAATTCACCGTCGCCGCAACCGACATCGAGAATCTTGCTGTCAGTATCTATAAGGGAACTGATAAGCTGATAGTCAACCCTGGTGCGTTTTGCGTAATCCTGTTTATTCATTCGGTGTTTTTTTATAGCGGATTCTTCGCCGTTCTTTGCACAGGCAGCGATGGGGTCGTAAGTGCTGTCGACGAATCCCTGAATCAGGGCGCCAAGCGTTTTCGGTTCGAGCAGAAATGCGTCATGACCGTACGGCGACTGGATATTGCAGTAGCTTACGTCCTTACCGCATGCCAGAAGTGAGTCGAGTATTTCTTCGGACTGTGAGGGCCTGTAGAGCCAGTCGCTTGTGATGCTGATAACAAGAAACCTGCAGTTTGAATTATTGAAAGCGTGTTCCAGCGAACCGTATTCCCTTGCGATATCGAAATAATCGCAGGCCTTGGTTATATACAGGTAACAGTTGGCGTCAAAACGCTCGACAAATGTCTGGCCCTGGTATTCCAGATAAGTCTCAACGGAAAATTCGTTTTTGAGGTCATAGCCGTAATCGTCGGCACTTCTGAGCTTACGGCCAAACTTCTGATGCATTCCCTCTTCGGAAAGATAGGTGATATGTCCGATCATCCTTGCAATACCGAGGCCTTTAAGAGGCTCCGATTTGTCGTGGTACTGTCCGTCGGAAAAGCCCTGGTCTGCAAGTATTGCATTTCTACCGACGGCATCAAAGGCGATAGCCTGTGCACTAAGTCTTGGAGCAGAGGCGGCAACGACAGCCGACTTTATAAAATCCGGATATGCGATGGTCCACTGAAGAACCTGCATCCCGCCCATCGATCCGCCGATAACGCTAAGCAACTGCTCTATACCGAGTTTGTCCAGCAGTAGCTTTTGAACATTAACAACGTCACCGATAGTATAGATTGGAAAGTCAAGTCCGTACGGCTTGCCGGTTTTTGGATTGACACTGGATGGTCCCGTCGTCCCGCTGCATCCGCCGAGAATGTTAGAGCAGATCACGAAATATTTATTCGTATCGATTGCCTTTCCCGGGCCTACCATGATCTCCCACCAGCCGGGCTTTTTGTCGTCAGGGCTGTTGTAACCGGCGACGTGGGCGTTTCCGGTAAGCGCATGGCAGATCAGCACCACGTTGTCGCGTGCCTCGTTGATCATGCCATAAGTCTCATAAGCAACATTAATCGGACCGAGGGTCTTACCGCTTTGCAGTTTTAAAGGGTCGTCGGCTGTGACAACCTGCATTGTCTTTGTTTCGACAATGCCAACAGAATTTGAGAGATGTTCTTCCATAAAAAAAGCTTATTGCTAATTGCTATTCAAAGATGTTCGGTCTCATTGGTTCGTCATCAAATGTATCTTGAGGCTTTTGTGATCTTTGGGGCCTTTGTGGTCTGCCCTTTGTCTTTGGCTTTGCTTCGTTAACCTTAAGCTCGCGTCCGGCAAGTTCCTCCCCGTTCAGGGTTTCGATGGCTTTTAAGGCCTGTTCCCTGCCGTACATTTCGACAAATCCGAAACCCTTGGGCCTGCCGCGGTCCTTAATGATCTTAATCTTTTTGATCTCGCCAAAACCAGAGAAAGCAGTCTGCAAAACGGTCTCGTTAGCCTCGGGCGAAAGGTTTCCGACATATATAATGGTCAGATCACTTTCTGACTGACTGCCGCCGGTCGGCTTTGAAGAGGCCTTTTTCGGTGCCGGTTTAGATTTGACGGCGGGTTTTGCTGGTTTTGCCTTTGGCTTACCTGAAACCGGCTTGCCGCTTGCAGCCGATGTCGGATTTCCACATTTAAGCGAAAGGATTATAAGCAACGGGCCAGTGAAAAAAGCCAGACCGATCGAAAACATACCAATGGCTTTTTGGCCACTGTCAAGAGAAACGAATCCACTAGCCAAACAAAACAAAAACGCCAAAATCCCGCAAATTACCCCAAAAACCTTCAAAAATTTACTCATTAAACAAATTCCTTATTACTCAAAATAGATAACAGGGCTTAAATGCCCCTTTAGCTGTAAATCAAACGGTTCATTATAGCTACTTCGGTAATTTTTGCAATATAATTGTGAATTTGATTATTTTACTGAGTGTAAATTGTCATTTTTCGGCCTTTTCGTGCAAAATAACGTGTATTTTTGCACGAAATTGCTTTTTACTGCAAGAAAATGGCTGGAAAATGCAGATTAAGTGTTATTAGGGTTGATTAATCGCAGAAAATCTATTAAAAAGGTTAACTTGTAATGCTGACATGTGGAAATGGCAGCGTCTCAAATGAAAATAGTAAATAAATCATTTATTCAAGAGGTGCGTTAAAATGGCAGATATGGAAGCTCTTAGTCAGGCAGTCATCAAAGGTGACCAGAAAACCGCGGTAGAAATCACACAGGCAGGTATCGATGAGGGTATGGATCCCAAGGCGATTCTCGAAGAAGGCCTTATCGGCGGCATGAATTATATTGGCGTTCGTTTCAAAGCCAACGAAGTTTATATCCCGGAAGTACTCATCGCCGCTCGTGCCATGAAAATGGCAATGGAAATCCTCGAACCGAAACTCGCCGAAGCGGGCGTTGAACCTGTCGGCAAAGCTATGATCGGTACCGTTCAGGGCGACCTGCATGACATCGGCAAGAACCTGGTTATCATGATGCTAAAAGGTGCAGGCTTTGAAGTTACCGACATTGGCGTTGACGTAGCCGCCGAAACTTTCGTCGAAAAGGCCAAAGAATGCGGCGCACAGGTCGTCGGACTCAGTGCACTTTTGACAACTACAATGCCGGCTATGGAAACCGCGATCAAGACGATCAAAGATTCCGGTATCGGCGTTAAGACAATGATCGGCGGAGCACCCATCACACAGGCATATGCCGACAAGATCGGTGCAGACGGTTACTCAGCTGATGCTGCAAGTGCAGTTGACACAGCGAAGAGCCTTCTCGGCCTGTAGTGTAGTAGAGCTATTTCAAATATGAAAAGCAGCGTTCAATAACGGACGCTGCTTTTTTTATGCGCTATCGCCATTTCTCAAAAATATCTTAAGCTGCATCCTTAATTCTGCAAGCCTGTTTGGTACATTCCGGGGTATCTGCTCTTGGGTAGAAATACACAATAAGGTTTTAGTTAGCCCAGATTTAATAATCTCAATACCAAGCAAGTCAAGGAATAGTAGTCTCCAGCCATTCTAGTGCCAAGAGAGAAATGTCTGCTAAATCAATGGAACAGTCGTTGTTTATATCTTCTGGAATCTGCGTGATTATGTCGTCACATGAAGCTTTGGCAGTAGTGGTTGCTACTAAAAGTGGATTATCATTTGGGTAAGTAATAAACTCGCGAGAACGGAACGTCACGGCGTTGAACGAAGTGCCACCTGTTGGTAGAAATGACAGTATGATAAAGCCGTAGTTCTCCCAACTTCCATCAAGCCAATTAGCTATGGCTTTTTCAAAACCAGGAATAAACTTATCACCTGGTCCTTCGTTACCTTCGTGAACAAAAGTGGCAAAAGCACTACTGTCATATTCAATGCCCTCTCTAAGACCATTTAGAGTGCCATAAGTATCATCTTCGGACCACGGAACAAGCATGCGATGAAACTTCCAGCCGTGGACTCGCCCGCTAACATTAGTATCTCCGTTGTGTCTGTAATCATTAACATGAACAAAGAGAAAAGCCTGTTGTACTTGAACCGTTATGCTTGGATCAATACAGGTAATGTCAAACATCATAAGACTGCAACGTTTTTCATTTGAACCGCTGTTCCATATATAATTTGTTAGCACCGTTGCCGTACTTCCATCGTTTGTGTAAGGCCACACTGTTGAATCAAACGTTGTATCGTACCGAGGTTCAATTATGTACGAACGGTTTGTCGTGTAATCTGTCAGGTTTTCACCCCACATCGCCGAAACTGCCGCAACATCTTGAAGATTAACTTTGCAGTCTTTATCAACATCTGCAACGCTGTAACGGGTTCCAAAATCACCACAATACGCTGGTGTCGGGAACGAATCCGAGAAAATCGAATTCGGATCCTGATCTGTCAACGCCTGCCATGAGCTGAAATCATGATAATCCGATTCTATGTGAAATACATTCACTTCATTTGTGTGAAAGTAATAATTATCATCCGACAAAAAAGTTGTTAAGAATGGCGTAAAATTTGGGCAATAGATAAGGTTTTGTTGATCAATGCCACTTCCGCCAACAATATTATAATAAAAAGACAAGTCTCCCGTGTCCAAAAATCCTGCAGGCTGCTCAAGATACCAATCAGTCAAATACTTTGATACCTGGCTACTACTGACCTCTAGCTGGAATAAAACATTGCCTGTAATCTGAGAATTTCGTACAGTAATCTCTCTGTTAACATGAAAAAGTATTCCAGACCTTGAGTTATCGCAGATATAGCAGTTGTCAACCAGAATCGGCCCCTGACAGACTTCAAATTTTAGTCCATCAACATTTTCACTAAGGTTGCAATTTTCTACTAATATATTATCGGCATCTGTATCAAACCATATGCCCCGGGCGTGATTACCAACAGAAGTGTGTCTGCGCAAGATCGCATCATGCATTAAATAAAACCGTGTGCCGGTCCACCCCCACGTTAGATTAGCAATAACTCCACGCCAATTATTATAAGAAGTCACGTTATCCTCAAAAAGAGTATTACGCGTCAGATGAGTTTTCGCCCCCGCAATACCATTGTAATTGGCAACATTGCGCCTAGCCGTTATTCGCTCACAAGGATAATAATGCAGTGGCCCTCCGCCCGAATTAACTGAGTTACCTTGAAAGGCCCAACCAATGCCATTACACCATTGAACTACATTGTCTTCAAATACTATATCTTCAGACTCCTCAAAATGGACTGCCCCATTGCCAAAAATTACATTTGTAGCATGTTCAAATTTCAGACCTCGTACCACTAAACTTCTATTTCTATATGTTCTGAAAATATGCATCCGCTCGGCCCCCTCGACCGAAAGGGCATTGACGTTCGTACCAGAAGTCAAGTGGATATAAACCAGATCATTTCCTTCATCAACGAAAAAACTATTTTCAAGCTGCTCCAACTCACTGTAATTAAGGGCTTGAGCCAATAACTCTCCATCCACAAAAAACATCTCACGGCGCCTCAGGATTGGATTGTTCAGAAAAATGTCCTTTTCGTATTGAGCCCCACCTACAGGTATGTCGACCCACAATCCCCAGTCATAAGCCCAACTATGACGATAAACATCCGCCTCTACCTGCTGCCAGTCAGAATATACTTCCGATGCTGAAATTGTTACCGTTCCAGACACATACGGCTCAAAAATTATAGCGGCGCCTAAAGAAACAGTTACAGGGTACTTAATTAAAGCATCAATTGTTTCACGATAGATACCGGGATGAATTATTATTCTGCTGCCTTCGTTGTTTTGCTGGTATTGGCCCGCTAAATCAGCAGCTTTATTGATAGATAGCAAAGGAAGGTCCAAGGTGCCGGGATTATTGTCATTACCATCTGTACTAACGTGCAAGACGTGAGCAATATTGTTCTCATTGACATATGCGCCGGTCACGCCGTTGACGTCTGGCAATGCTGCAGAGACAGTTATACTGTAAAAAACAACCATCAGAAAAAATGATAGATTGTATATCAATCTTCTGAAACTCAAACTCACCTTCCTTCATAGGACCTGCAAATGGACATGAATGCAATAGCTCACAGCTTTACCCGACATTTCCCATTTAACTGTTCTCTAAACATTACTCTACCTTTTCAATGCAAATAATTTTACCAAATTCAACTTGAACTGTCAAGATCATTTTTTTCTGAGTCGACTTTCCTGTGAATTCATACCAAAGACCAGATTTTTAGCCCCGTAGCCCTATACCATCAAAATTCTGTTTCTTTGTCACGGTTTAGTTGGGAAATCCGGGCTTAACATTATTGTCATTACCGCAGCATGTCGCGTCGCCCCGTCGCGTCGAAGCTCCAGCGAAGACGGAAGCATAGCGTAGACGGAAAGGCGGGAATCTAACGCTACGTTAGTATTTTTCTAAGAACAGCAAGCATGGTATTCTGCTCAAAGTAGTTTTTTGTCAAACGGAGGAGTACTGTTTTTTTGTCGGGGATTCTTACCTGGCCCGGTGCTCTTGCGAAAAGGTCTTTTACTCCTTCGTGTGTTTCGAATGTGAAGATCAGGTCGAGGTCGCGGGCTATCAGCGACTTTATGTTTTTTCTCGATGCGCGTATTCTGATGTCGGCGATATCCAGAAGCGTTTCTACCTGGTCGGGTACTTTGCCGTAGAGGTCGTTTAGTTCTTCCCGCATAAGCTTGAGATCGACTGCTTCTCTGGTCACCGAAATTCTTCTGTAAACATCCATCCGCTGACGGTCCGAAGCGATGTAGCTTTTGGGGATATAGGTTGACAACCCAAGATCAATTATCGCGGTCGGCGGTTTTTCTATCGGTTCGTTTTTGTGACGCTTGACGGCGTCTGCGAGAAGTCGGCAGTACATTTCGTATCCGACTGTGTTGATGTGGCCGGACTGCTGGGCGCCGAGAATGTTGCCTGCACCGCGGATTTCCAGGTCACGCAGAGCGATTCGGAATCCCGCACCGAGTTGCGAATATTCTTCTATAGCTTTAAGTCGTTTGGCGGCGATGGGTGTTATCGACCGTGTTGCCGGGAGAAGCATGTATGCGTAGGCACGGTGTTTGTATCTGCCCACGCGTCCGCGAAGCTGGTGGAGCTGGGCAAGGCCGAAACGGTCGGCGTCGTTTATTATCATCGTGTTGGCGTTTGGAATATCGAGACCGGATTCAATAATCGTCGAGCAGACGAGTATGTCGGTTTTGCCTTTGACGAAATCGACCATCGCTTTTTCGAGTTGACTCTTTGGCATCTGTCCGTGACCGATAGCGATCTTTACTCGCGGGTCGTTTATCATCTTTGCTATTTCGCCAGCCATCCGTTCTATAGATTGGACGCGGTTGTGCAGGAAGAAGACCTGTCCCTGGCGGTTCAGTTCGTGCATTATCGCTTTACGTATCGTCTCTTTGTCGTAGCGGCAAAGTTTTGTTACGATGCTTCGCCTGTCCAGCGGCGGGGTGCTTAGCGAACTTATATCGCGCAGACCGAGCATAGACAGATGAAGCGTTCGCGGGATGGGCGTCGCCGTCATTGTCAGTATGTCGACGTTTACGCGGAAATGTTTCAGACGTTCTTTGTGAGCGACTCCGAAGCGTTGTTCCTCGTCGATGATCAAAAGCCCAAGGTCTTTAAATCCTACATCCTTGCTGAGCAGCCGGTGGGTTCCTATCAGTATATCGACTTTGCCTTGTCTGGCTCGCTGGGTGACCTCTTTTGCTTTTTTGGCGGTTACGAACCGGTTGAGGACCTCGATGTTAACGGGGAAGTCTGCAAAGCGTTCGTTAAATGTTCGGCCGTGCTGGACGCATAGAACTGTAGTAGGCACGAGGACGGCGACTTGTTTTCCTGACTCGACAGCTTTGAAGGCCGCTCGCATTGCCAGTTCTGTTTTGCCGTAACCGACATCACCGCAGAGCAGCCGATCCATCGGGCGGGGCATTGTCATGTCTTCTTTGATCTGATCAATCGATGTAAGCTGATCTGGGGTTTCCTGGTAAAGGAACGAGCCGTCGAATTCTTTTTGCCACACAGTATCCGGCGAAAAAGCATAGCCGCCGAGTTTTTCACGCTGAGCCTGAATATTTAAAAGCTCCGAAGCAAGTTCCTCGACGCCCTCTGCGACATTTAGCTTTTGCTTTTCCCACTTTTTCGTTCCAATCGTGCTAAGGTTCGGCCGTTTCGGCAGCGAGCCGATGTACTTGTGTATAAGGTTGATGTTATGGACGGGGACGTGGATGAGTACTTTTTTTGCGTACTCGAGCGTCAGGTATTCGGTTGTTGTTTCTTTTTTCGTGATCGTCTCTATGCCGATAAATTTGCCGATCCCATAAGAGACGTGAACGACGTAATCGCCCTTCTGCAAATCGATAAGACTTTCGACCGGCGAAGTGCTGCGTATCTTGCGAATCCTTCGACGGGTGGCGTATTGACCAAAAATCTCATGATGGCTGATGACAATAGTATTCAGCGAATCGACGATAAAACCCTGTCGGATAAACCCGAGAGGGAGTTGGAATTTTTTGGGAACCTTTTTGACCGAGTCGGTAATTATCTCAGTAATGCGTTTTACCTCGGCTGAATTTTCACAGTACAAAATCACATTTCGGTTTTTCGGCGAAGCAGTTTCTTCGATTAGTTTTTCGATAACCTCCTTGCCGGACTTCCACATCTCTGTACCTTTGTGCTCGAATTGCTGAGCACTGGTAATATCGAGCGATACGGATTCGTGTTCTCCGCCGGCTGGAAACCTGCTAAGCTCCAGCGTAACAAATTTGCAGATCGCCTGGTAAACCTGCTTCCACGAATACAACCCTTCCGGATCATCGACACGTGAAAGAAACGTCTCGGATACTTCGGCGATGTCTACGGGTTCATCCATCAAGATGATAGTATCTTCCGGCAGGAGATTAACGAGCAACTCGGTTTCGGTGAGATCCTCATGGCCGGACGGCGGAACGATAAAAGCCGAATCAATATACTTATCCGACCGCTGCGTATCGAGATCGACAAGGCGAATGCTTTCTATAGTGTCGCCGAAAAATTCCAGGCGGATCGGCCGGCTCTGCTCGCTAGCCGTTTGGCCGATTGAGTTTAAGCCCTCGGAAGTGACTGGCGCGAAGATGTCGATGATGCCGCCGCGGTGGGCGAACTGGCCGGGTACATCGACGCTGTCGACATGCTCGAAACCGTTGTCGACGAGCCATTCGTTTACAAGTTCCGGCTCGATGGTTGCGTTGAGTTTCAGCGACAAACCGGACTCGTTTAGCCTGCCGGGTTTTGGCACGGGCTGATTGAGGGCCTGTACGCACGTCGAAATTATCAGCGGCTCGGATTTTTGAAGTCGCGAAAGTCCCATCGCGATCTTTGTCCGCTGGGCGCCGATCTCATCGGTAGCGTCGGCGTATTTGTCGCGAGTTTCCCAGACGGGGAAAATGTCGATTCCTTTGCCGGCAAAAACCAGCAGGTCATCGAAGATATTGTCGGCATCTTCGATGTTGGCGCTGACATAAAGAAGTGGCCTGTTAAGGGTTTTTGAAATGTGGTATGCCAAAAGCGGCGCAAAGGACCCCCACGTCCCGTTGGCTTTAACCGGCCCGTCTTTAGGGGCCGTCTCTGACAAACGAGAAATTAACTGACAAACAGATTTATCCCTTGAAATGTCCACTGGCATTTTTCAATATAACAATCGGACAAAGACATATTACAAAGGATCACATAAAACGTCAAATGTAAAACAGTAACGCGGCAGCGCAAACTGTCCGAATCACACCCATGAAAGACCAGGCAAAACGAAAACCCCTATTCGGTGAGCTTGCGCTCTCGCGCTTTTGTTTCCAGCCAAATCTCGGACAGAACCGCATTAGCTCCTGCTTCGTTTTGAATACAAACCCGTAAACCTCCTTTGTTTATCAGGTCCGCCGGCAAATCTAAAAACTGTTCACCGGGCAACTGACCTTTGTTTTTATAAGCCGGCAAAACGGTCGTACTCAGAAGCTTTTTCCTTTTGCTGCCATCAATCGCAGAGACCCAAACACTCTGCTTTCGACCGGCATTATTGTAGTCCCACCACTTCAAACCGAGCTTGTACTTTTCATCTTTTTGAAACTTGTCGATATCAAACACAATTTCATTTTCCGAAAAAGTTATCTCTGCGTCTTCACAGTTTACACCTTTTATAGTCGAAGGATTACAGAACGAATACCCCTTACCAGTGCGCTGTATAATTGTCTCTTTATTGGATTGGCCGGAAGATTTGTCTATTCCGCAATTGATATATGCTTTTATCACAGAATCGTTTTGTCTGCTAAGTTCTCTGATGCGCTGCCGATGTCTTTTTATGTCAGCTTCGGCAGCCTTTCTAAGCAACCTTACTCCAATATTTTTGGCAGTCTGCTTTTTCGGATCAGACTTTAATAAAACAATCTCGTCCCAACCGCCGTAGTACTGTGCGTTAGTATCTATCCACGCCGCAAACGTTCGCCACTTGGCTGAATCCAACTCAACGCCATAGTGCCCCTTCTTCAAAATCTTCATCAGCTTGCTTACGCGTGAACCGGTTCCATTGACCGGCAGCGGCAGCTTTTCGCCCTGGTAACCTCCCACACGAATATAGCTGACATACTCAACCAGTTTCAAAAACGAATCCGAAACGGCATGCTGCGGGCCCTGGTCGCGGTCATAAACAGCAGGAGCCGTGACCATATTCTTTCCGCGAAGATCGAAACTTTTATCCTTGCCGACTGTTCCATCGTGACATCTAACGCAATCGCTGTCGAGGATCGGCTGAACGATCTTCTTAAAGCTAAAGCCCCCTGCTCCCCATGGCGGAGCAGCGATCTTCGACGGCTGACGTTTCATCGCCATTGGCATAGACATATTCTTCGGTATAAAGCCGTACGGTTCATGACAGCCGGTGCAGCTTACCGACTCGCCGGGCATGACATTCATGAAATTACGCATGCGGCGGATTTCCAGGTAGTCCTTATCAAGTGCTTCAAAAAATATCTGCTTGTACGGAGGCAGATAGAAATGTACCGAACCGTCGTCTTCGACCGGAACAGTACCGAGCACTGCTCGAACATCCCATCCACTGGACAGACCCACATCACAACGCTGCGGATTTGTACGCATAGTCTTGCTGAATGTCTCAAGTATACGAAGATGTTTAACTTCGCCGCGTTTAATGCCGTCAAGACCCTGGTAAATATCAGTAATAACAACACTGGCCGGTGTGTCTTTTGGCACACCTTTAACCCTGTCCGGAATTACACGCGGCCTGGGCCTGGGTTTTACCGGTATCGGGCTGTAGCACGAACTGTCCTTTGCCCGATAGATCAACTCCTTGTTACCGTGAATATCCATCAGGTAAAGGCCGTATCCGTTTCGAACAGCATTATTTTTCTCGAACGAATAAGATGCGAGATAATGACTTTCCGTAAGCGGATATGGAGAACCGTACCAGCCGGTACCGTTAGCTACGGTGTTCATTCCTTTATGAGCACTGACATGTTCGGCCTTGACCTCATTGAATACGCGGCTGTTTATCTCAGGATATCCGATTTCCGGGGTAACGTTGACCATTGATTCGGGTCCGCCGCGATTAAGTCTTGTATCGACTATCATAATTGGCCCGGCACAGGTATTATGATGCGCCGCTCCTGTGCAGATAATCTTGCTCGTTCCAGGTATCTGTCTTGCCTCCTGGAAAGTGATGGGGCCGACCGAAAAGGCATAGTGGTCGCCGTAGAGCAAACCGGCTTTTCGTCCGTCCGGGTTTACCGCCCACAACTGCTGGATAACGTTATAGCCTTTCATCACATAATCCCAGCGGGTGTACATGATGCGCCCGTCTTCCAGCATGCTCGGATAAAACTCACCTTCTTTCGGTTCGGTTACTCTCTGCAAATCCGAGCCGTTTGTATCCATGGTATATATACCGCACGCCAGTGCCCAGTCGCCGCACTGAACATAACGGTCATCTCGTGACGTAGTAAAAGCTATCCGGTCGTTTGGCAGATATATAGGTTCGGTGTCTTCCGTCTCGGGTCCGTTGGTAAGTCTCTTTAGCCCGCTGCCGTCAACGCCTACTTCATAAATATCATAAGCATAACACGCCCCGCCCCTGAACCCGGGTCTGTTGCTTCCGTATGGTGTCGCGGGAACACGTTTTTTGGCGAAAGGGAAAACTATCCGCTTTGCATCATAAGAAAGGTCGGGCCTGCCAATTCCGCCTTCGGTATAATCACCGGTAAGTATTTCACGAACCTCACAATTGCCGTCAAGCCCTTTCAAGACACAAAGGTTTGCTCCGGGTATCTGAGCTTCACCGACCCTGTGACCGCACTGGTGGTTCATCCACGGCCACTGACGCTTGACAAAAAGCAACTCGTCAAAATCGATAGCCGGATTACTAAAAGCAAGCTGACGCATTGCCCATCGCACTTTGAAATACAAATCTTTATAGCTGCCGGAATGCTTTGCCATTTCTTTCTGCATCGCTTCAGCGTAACTTATAACTCTGTCAGCTTTACTTGCGGCTTTTTCGGCACCGAGCCTACGCATATCGGCGATCATTAACCGGCCCCTGTCAATCGCCCGGTTCAACGCCTCCGGCGAATCACAATCCAGCTTACGCGTAACCTGCTCCTGCCTGCACCAGTCGGCTTCGATTGTTTTTTTAAAATCATCTGCTCGTACCGATACAGACACAAACACAAAAGCAATAAACACGTACAAAAACTTCATCGTCTGTCCCTTACTGTTTTCTTATCGCATGTTGACTTTATTGCAGATTCCCGGCGTTACTTTCTTACGGCAATTCAGCAGGTAATCTCGAGATTTGGAAACATTGGCCTGCGTCTCGTCGGTCGGCCCGTGTCCGTGGAGGAAGATGGAGAGGTACTGCGAATACTTCGCGTCAGCAAGGGACTGAAGCCATGGTGTGAAATCGACGGGGCCAAAGCCGGGCAGCTGGTTAACACCAAAGCTGTCTTTTTGAGTTCCTCTTTGCCATCCGTAAAAGAACTTTATCTGCGGGCCGGCAACTTTGATAAAATCTGTCATAGATATATTTATTTTTTTGTATCCCTGCAAGTGGTACGGCGCAAAGGCTATGCCCACACGTTTTGGGTTTGGGTTCAACTCTACAAATGCCTTAAATGAATCGATAGGGTTTAAAAGGCCGCCGCCGTGGTTTTCTATTGCAATGATCGAATTGGATTTTTCAGCTAACTCGATTTCGGGTTTCAAGCCTTCAAAAAATGCCTTCATATTTTTGGTCATATCTTCCGGCTTGCTTGCCCTTGCCCTGTCGCTGCGAACTATCACGCCGCCGCCATAGTCACGGATCATTTCCCAGTAATCAGAAAACCTGCAATTCTGGTAAAGCGTAAAAGCAGCGACTTCGAGTTTATGCTTTGTCATTAACTCACGCAGACCCTTGCCGCCCAGACGTTTTTTTACGTCTTCAAGGTGGTCGCACTTAGTCTCGTAATATTTGAAAGGCCCCCAGATGTCTAAGGCGTCGAGGCCGATATTTTGCGATATCTTACAAATATCTTCGATCTTCAGCTTATCAAACATCACCGAAGAAGTTGCAAGCTTCATATCCCAGCATGGTTTCTTAATTTTCTCTGCGGCATAAGCAGGCGAAAGCCCGCATGCCGATGCTGCCGCGACTACACCGGCAGCGCGGACAAAATCCCGACGAGTTAAATTACCATCTATTGACTTCATATTAAACTTACCTTCCTGAACCTAAGCCGAATCATCCATTAGACATTAGACAATAGTCATTATTCATTTCGAATTACCAGACTTTCCATTTTTTGCGGTATGGGCGAGTGATCATTTTTGCCGCTTCTGCGTCGCCTACGATTTGTTCGGTTTTCGGGTCCCACGTAATTTCCCGGCCTGTCTGGGCAGCGGTATTGACCATGTGTGCGATCGTGTCGCAGCGAATACCCATTTCGACCGGGCAGACGGTTTCTTTTGTGGATTTGACGCAGTCGATGAAGTTTCTGTGATGGTTACTGGACAAATAGACTCTTTCGTCGGTGGGTTTAAACTCTAAATTCCAGAGTTTCTGATCGCTTGCATAGAAAGTAGGCCCTCGAAAATCTCCGATCCAGCCCTTGGTGCCTTTGAAGACAACCCCGTCACCGTCTTTCCAATCCAAAGGAAGGTCCGGGTAAGATTCCTTGACAGCACCCTTTGCGGTGTGGTGGTCCATCACGCGAAGCGTTACACCGTTTTCATATTCACACATAACATCCCATATCTCCAGCGTCCTGAAGATACCTTCTGTCGGGACTTTGCCTGTACCTTTGTATTTAACCGGGCTGGTGTGATCGGTCTTATTACCCCACTGTGCTACGCCAAGCGGGTGGATTCCGCAGCCGGCCAGGAAGCCTAAAGATGTTTCGGGACAATGGAAGCCGCCCCATCTTGTGCATCGGTCACTGGTATAAGGTGCCATATCCGAAGGCCCCTGCCATGCGTCAAAATTAAAGTCGGCGGGAACCGGGATCTCCACGGTCGAGCCATAAGGCTTTACGTTATACTGTGCCGCGTCATGATGTACGTTGCGGCACCACACGTCGATGTGTTTCAATTCGCCGATGTATCCGTTTCGGACAAGTTCAACCATCTGCCGATACCTCTGCTCCGAGCGATACTGAGTGCCGAACTGGAATACACGTTTATTATCGTTAACTGCTTTCCTGAGCAGTTTTGTGCGTCCCAGGTCCAACGACAGCGGTTTCTGACAGTAAACATCTTTACCCGCGTTAGCCGCGGCGATAGACATCGGAGTATGCCAGTTGTCGTGTGCGGCGACGATCACAGCGTCAACATCCTTGCTGGCCAGCAGTTCGCGAAAATCTGCGTAAGGTTTGGTAATATTCTTGCCGCCGTAATGCTTATTAAAAAACGCGGCCATCTCATCGCGGCGACTCTTAAAGGCATCGCAGGTAGCTACGACCCGCACATCTTCCAATTTCTTGAGGTTGTTTTTATGCATCCAGTTGCCAATACTACCGCATCCGATCTGTCCGACGTTAACCCGGTTGCTCGGTGCGCCGGCTCCGAAAACCGTACTCGAAACAATAGTAGGAACACTCAACACTGCCGATGCCGCGACTGTGCTTTTAATTAATTCACGCCTGCTTATGTTTTTTTTCTTCATTTCATTACCTCAAAAAATTCTGATTGATTAAATATTTTTAAGTTATTTTATTTTTTTGATTTCATAGGTTTGGCCCACTTTTGATAAGCCTTTTCAATCACTTCTTTGCTCTGCATACCGTCCCATACAACAACGCCGTATTTCAGATTCAGCTCTTCTTTGGCTTTGAGCACAAACGGTTTCTCATGATATCTCAGAGTTGCCGACAAATACGAAAACGGCTTAAGCATTGTAAACCACGTAACCGGCCTGAAGTTTTCCGGATGATCAAACATCGCAACGGTAACCGGTTTGCCGTCAACAGCAGACTGGTACGCACACCATTTCGAAGAGACAAGCCTTTCAGTTCCACGGAAGATTTTCCCTTCCTTACCGGTAGCATTGATAAACGTACCATTAGTATCCATACTCTCAACAAAACGCATCCCAAGCCCGAAGTAATGCGAACCACCGATCTTAACCTGCTCAACACCTTCAGAAGTTTTCAAGACAGTTTGCCAGGTCATGACAGCAGCATTATCCGATTGCGTCAGCGATATATTACGGTTTTCTTTCACTATTACTTTTTGGGTATCAAACGAGGTCCAATCAATTACATCAGTAAAAATTGCCGATGAGTTTTGGCCTTCTGCTGAAACACAAACATTATCAAAACTCTGATGAACCTGATATCCGCAATTTGCAAACTCTGACCAGAAATCAGTCGCATCGATCTTCAATGCAAACATCAACCCATGATGATGCAAATGATCATGCGGCGCATCCCTCAGGATGTTAATACCGCCCGGAGTAGTAAGACTTCTAATATATGGCTTAGCAGGAACCGACCGATACGCATAAACCATATCGCTCCTGCCGCAGGAAATAACCAGCTTATCTTTGCCGACAGACATCTTCGGCTCATCAGTGCCCTTGGCAAATACAGGATTGCAAACAATAAAGCACAATGCAGCCGTAACCAAAAATTTTGTTTCCTTAAACATCGCTAACCCTTCAAAGAACTAATCACTAATAGCTTCGGCCGAAAGGCGGGTTTGAGTTAAATTCCGCAGCTCTTAAGATACTCCGCACTCTTTTTGAGAACATCAGCAGAACCGATAATTTCCAGTGTACCACTTTCGATATTAGCATCTTTGAGAACATCGCAAACACCCTTAATATCGATCACCCCGTCACCAAGAGCGATAGTCGAAAACCCACACCCAAACATCGTACCGCGTTTCGGCTCCCACTCGGCTTCGAGGTCCTTCCAGTGAACGTGATGGATTTTATCTTTGAAAACCTTAGCCATCTCGACAGGGTCCGCCCCGCCGAGCCATGAGTTACCGGTATCAAGATTGACCCCAAGCGAATCCGGATTGCCTAGTCTGTCCATAACATCCTGCAAACCCTGGATGCTGTCGGTGATCGGGCCGTGAGGTTCAAGCAGAATACGTACACCGTAGTCGGCTGCCATCTTGACCGGGACACAAAGTTTTTCGGCTATTGTAAAGACGCACTCTTTATACGAAAGGCTCCTGGCCCACTCTGACCGTGGATCGGTGTCGGTGGTGACAATATCTTTAATTCCGATAGCCGCCGCGAATTTAACCGCCTTCATTATCTCTGCCGTTCCATACGTGCCGGGATTACTCGGTTCAAGCAGTCCGGCATGGGCACACACCGTCGAAGGAGTCATCCCGTACTTTTCAAAAAGACGCTTAACCTCAAACGGGTTTTCGTCAAGACTGACAGTCGGCGAAAAACCGGCAGTGCCAAGCATGCTGCCGCCTGCGTTGGTATCGGTAATGTCGGCATGGGTAAACCCCATTTCCTTTGCATGCTCAAGCTGCTTTTCTACACTTGCAAACGGCTCAATCAGTAAAAAAACTCCAATATTCAATTTATACTCCTTTTCTGTTTTCAAATTTCACAGTTAAGCACTTTTATAAACGTTCGTCAGTGCTCAAATAATGCATTATATTTACAATTCCCTCAATTTTCAAAAAACCAGGGAATTAACTAGTCCCTGCCGCCATTGGCATTTCTACTTCAGCCAGGATATTTCCATATCTGGAACCCTTCTGAAATCCTTATGCCATTTAAGACCCCACAATTCTGTCAGACTGACAGGTTGTGTGCTGCCATCCATGAAAGTCATATTGATTTTCTTTTGGTGCCTGTTGATGCACACCCTTGCCATATCATAGCCCCATGACGGGCTTACAGGATTCATGTCTTCATAAAAAGTCGCACTGGGAGGTAATTTCTCTGCATTACGTTTGACATTAACATCATTGGGACTCATAGGATTGCCCCCAAACCAAACACTGTCAGAGATCATTGGAATGTCCGATGCTCCTGTGGAGGTAGACCTGACCCAGTGAAGTTTTGGAAGGCCCATCCAGCAACCTGTGTTAGCACTATTTATCCACAGATTCGTCCCATAGCTTCCGGAATTTTTTGTTACTTCCGGGCCGAAACCATGAGCAACCATTAGAGGCCCCGGACCCCATTGTTTAAACGTTGTGCCAATTCCACCGACAGACCCATTCGGTTTATTAGCCGACGGGCAAAAACGAAATTCGTCAACGTCTCCATAAATATCAGAAAGCATTGGCATCCATTTGCCTTGAGTATTGCCGGGACCGGACCTGTAATCTTCCCAGAACCTTTCATCGTTGTCCTGTGTATACATCAGGAATATCATTCCCCACTGTTTCAAATTGGCTTTACAAACCAAAGCCTGAGCCTTCTTTTTGGCTATTCCGAGCGAAGGCATAAGTATAGCCAGAAGCAATGCGATGATCGCAATAACCACCAATAGCTCAATTAGCGTAAACGCTTTTTGGGTTTTTGTAATATACATAATAACCCTTAAATACTTAGCCAAACTTATATCAAACAAAATTATTTACCAATATATTGCTTCTGACAAGCACTTATGGTATCATAACGAGTGTGTAAGTCTTTCAAAATTTACCAGTGAAGAATATTGAACATGAAAAATCATGGAAAATCTGCCCTTTTTCTATAAAGACCAGGACACAACCTTTACCGCTGATCGCTGCAATTCTTTGATCAATGCAGTGAAAGATGGCAAAATCCGCCTTCAGGCGATGGCCCGGGATGGCTATCCGGGCGACGAGCTTAACAAGACCGACCTGCCCGGCGTACTGTCGGTGGGGCATTGGGATGCGGCCGGCAAACAGGATTGGGGACTTGCCACACACCGCAACGAAGGGATTGAACTGACATTTCTGGAGCGGGGCAAGCTTGATTTCACGGCTGATGATCGAGATTACCTGCTAAAACCAGGTGATATGACCATCGCACGACCATGGCAGCCGCACAGTCTAGGCAAGCCGAATATTAGCTCGTGTCGTCTGCACTGGATTATTCTCGATGTTCAGGTTCGGCGGCCTCATAATAAATGGCAATGGCCCGACTGGCTGATCCTTACAGAAGAAGACCGCGGCAGACTTACTACCCTTTTAAGTCATAATGAAACGCCCGTATGGTGTGCCAATAAAGAAATCAAAAGCTGCATCATGCAGATCGCCCAGGTATTACAGGCAAAAGACAAAACGTGCAAAATATCCCGGCTGGCCCTGCTGATCAATCAGCTGTTTCTTTCTTTACTGGAGATGCTCAGCAAACATGAGATCAAGCTCGAACCGAAATTATCCAGTACCCAGAGAACCGTCGAATTGTTCCTGGAAAGCCTTCGGAACAATAACTCGCTGCTCAAGCGGCAATGGAACGCAGAAACTATGGCCAGACATTGCGAGATCGGCTTGACCCGGTTCAACAACCTTTGCAAAAAAGTCACCAACATGACGCCCATTCAGTACCTCAACTTCTACCGAATAGAAATGGCCGCCGAAATGCTTAAAAACAACCCGGAACTGACCGTTACCCAGACCGCTTTTGCCTGCGGTTTCAACTCTAGCCAATACTTCGCAACCGCCTTTAAACAACTAAAAGGCAGCACCCCAAGAGACTACAGAAAATAAGTATATTTTCTTGACAAAGTCTACTTTTGCGGACTATGATTAGTAGTGATTGTTTAATTGTTTTTTTGGGTTACATGAATATGAATGTTAAGATAGACGATTACTATCAAACTGACGTGGAGTCTAATGCCCTGGAGGGACGGGATAAGTACATCATGGACAGATGGGACCAGCTCTTTGCGCATCTTAGAGAGGGTTTCAACAACATGATAAACTACCTGCTGCTGATAAACGGCGCAGGCTCCGTAACGACCTTGGCCTTCATGGGAGCATCACCGGCAGCTAGAAGCATGACTTCCCTGAGACTTTCGGCATTTTTCTTCTCTTTGGGAATTATCTTTATCGGCGTACTCCGGGCGATAATAGTCCACCGGGCCGCGGGGTTTTTCAACGCCTGGCGAAGGGACGTAAAGAAATATCACTCCGAGCAAGTGGCCTTTTCAAAGATGACCGCAAACGACGACAACAGAACCCAGACAGCACCAATAGAGTTCATCGCCGGATACGCCTGTGGCCTGTCTTTTATAATAGCCTCCATCGCTGGAGCAATAAGCCTGTTCACATTCAACTAGCCTTTATTCAAGGTGGATGACGCCCTGTCTGGTATCGGCGTCGAGGCTTGCTTTTTTAAGGACGTTGAATATTTTCCTGGGGTTTCTGACCTTATAGAAATCGAATTCCGGGTCAGTCTCGTCTTTCGTAAAAAGAGTAACAGTTCCTATCCCGATCAGACAGTCTGTTATCGACCGGTGCAGTTTCATATCCACAACGCGGAACATATCGACATTGTCAATCTTGCGATTAAAAAGACCCCGCTCCCACTCGATCCTGTCTGGGGTAACCTCGTAAGCAGTGCTTTTAAGGATAATTATTTTGAGAGCGAAGATCAGCACCGCAAGGATAGCAACGACAACCGCCGCGAGTATCCGGTAGCTGGAAAACATGATATACTGGTTTTCAGTAAACTCAAATCGGTCAACGGCGAAGTCCTTTACATATTGTTCGATGCGCACATTATAAAGTACCCCCGAAAGACCAAATAAAATCGCAGTCTTAAAAAACAACCCGATAGATGCAAACATCGAGGGCCTCACCCGAAAAAGAACATCATCATCCTCTCCCTTAAGTTCCTCGTCCAATTCTTCGTCATTATATTCAAGCTCCTCATCTTCCTCAGTTCCATCGTCAACAGCGAGGTTATCAAGAGCTGGGTGACCTTCCGGGTACAGAAACTCCGAGCAAAAACGGCATTTGACCGCGGCAGCGAGAATAGTCTCCGCACAAAATGGGCACTTCTTAGTTTTTTTCTTAGTAATCGTTTCGGGCATATCAATAATATCGTAAATTAACCCCGTAATACATGAAAAAACGGTTCTACTGCTGCCTTATATCTGACAAATACACTTAAATTACCTATCCTGCTAAAAAAGACCCGAAAGGTCATTTCGTTACTAAGACCACCCAAAAAAACCCCGCTATGATATTTTATCATGCGGGGCGTTTATGGTTTTAAGCAAAGTGTTAGTTTGATATCAGTGAACTTCGAGTACCGAATTGCATTCCCCGAACGGGTTCATTTCTGTTGTTTCGTTGTAGGGGTCCTGCTGCCAGTGACCATCGACAACGAGCCTGTAACGGTACTTGCCTTTGGCCAGCGGCAGTTTGATCTGCCACAGACCCTTTTCGGTCATCTTTTCCATCTGTAGTTTGCCCGGCTGCCAGTTGTTGAAGTCGCCTGCGATCTGGACGCTTTCGGCACGCGGATAGAGACTTACGAACATTACGGCGTCGTCGACCTGGCGAACACCATAGAAATCGGCGATCTTCTGATCAATAGTCTTTGCAACGGTTTGCGGCTTAGCCTTCTGATCAGGAGCAGCCTCGGCGACAAGTTCTACCGTTGCCGGTTTTTCTTCGGCAACTATCTCTTTTTCGACAACTGTTTCTTCTATTACAGGTACTTTAACAATAATCGGAGGAGCCGGTTCGACCATTATCTCGCCGGAGGCAACGAGATCTGTCCGGGCAATTTCGGCTTTAGTCTCATTATCCAAAGGCTCTACAGAGGAGAGGAGTTCGTCGGCACTTGCGCTGATGGCGTCAAGTTTGGACTGCAATGCCTCAACGGCCTGAGCACGCTGCGAATGTGCATCGGTGCTTACAAGTTCTTCGGCGAATTCCTGAAAATCCTTAAAGCCCTTACTAGCCGGGTCGTATTCGCTTACGGGCTGACCAAGGCTTGCCGCCTCTTTCAGTTTGGTATTGAAATTGATAACAGACTTGAACATGCGGTCTGAGAAGTGCTTGCGAAGTTCGCTGAGTATTTCGCGGCCCATCTTAGTACGAATATCGTACATACTGGCAAGAACCATGACGTTAATGTCCTGTCCGCACTGGTCGCAAAGAACATTAAGCGTGGCAAGCTGCTTGCTCAGGCCATGTAGAGAGAAGTACCCTGTCTCGACCGGAACAATAATATCGGTAGACGCACGGATTGCATTGAAAGTAAGCAAACCGACCGATGGGGGACAGTCGATAATGACATAGTCATAATTGCGTTTAACAGAATCAAGAACCTTCTTAAGGCACATCTCACTGTCAATAAGGCCGGCCATCTGCTGCTCGAAAGCGGCAAGGTCGATACTGGCAGGAGCAAGCTCGAAATTCTCGGAAATCTTCCACATGATCTCGGTAAGCCGAATAGCTTCGCCTCTGCTGTGGCTGACAAGAATGTCGTAAATGCTCTGTTCGATCTGTTCCTCGGGAACAGCGAGGCCAACTGCACAATGCGATTGAGGATCCATATCAACCAGCAATGTCCTGTGTCCCCTGACGGCAAGAGCACTTGCCAGGTTAATTGAAACGGTTGTCTTACCGCAACCGCCCTTTTGATTTATTATTGCAATCGTTCTCATTATCTGCTCCCTGCGTCCGTTCCGGAAACTGATTATATTATTATTACAGGAATCCCTAACAATCCTTTTTGGCGATAAACGATACATATCGCTGCAAATAACGCCAACTTAGAGCTTCCACTATGAAAATACAACTTTCACTTATAGGAAAATCGACAAACGACAAAAAAAACTTTAGTTTTTATAGGACAATTTCACAAAAAACGCAAATATTAACATAAATATTGCGTATATTTTCGGAACTACTGCCGAAAAACCGGATTCAAAAGGAAAATACGCCCCTGCTTTTCAGCGTTATTAAACATTCAGGAAAAATTATCGGCTGCTTCCAGTGTCTTTTTTATGTAATCAAGAAACTGTCCGGCACTTGCACCGTTAGCAACCCTGTGATCGACGGAAATTGACATTTTCATGATCTTCCTGATCTCTACGTTCTTTTTGTGCGGAACACAGGTTTCGGTGCTTCTTCCAAGCCCAACTATGCTGCACTGGCCGGGAATCACCACCGGAATAAACATCTCCACTCCGCAAGGCCCCATATTGCTGAGCGTTATACAGGCCCCTTGGAGATCTTCGAGCGTAAGTTTTTTATTGGCTGCCTTTTTGGCTAAGTCGGCTCTTTCGGCGGCAATAGCGATAACAGTCTTATTATCGACATTTTTTATTACCGGTGCGACCGCTCCCCCAGGAACTTCCATGACCAGCCCAATTCCGATCTCGTCGCTTAATACGATATTTTCCCCGGAAATCTGGCCTGTCATTTCGGGGTATCTCACCAGGCACTGTGCCATAGCGAGCATCACAAAATCGTCGATTATAACATTAGCATCTTTCTGTGTATTCATTTTTTCTATCAACTCGGCGATTTCAGTAACATCAACCTTTATCGTTAGATAAAAACACGGAATGTGACGTTTGCTCTGGACCATCCGGTCGCCAAGAAGCTTCTGGAGCCTGCCAAGGGGAATAGTTTTTCCCGGCCGGCAGGTGGACTCATCGGGCCAATCACCATCTGCGAGACTTGAGCAAATATCACTGTTATTGACCTGCCGTATCTCGGTATCATGGGTATGAATGTATTCAATTTCTTTGCGAAGAGCATCCTTTTCGGCGGTCAACTCCTTTAAGAGATCGGCGCAGACAATTTCTTCCTCTGTGCCAAAGACTGCAAGCGGGGTGTTGACGGCAACTGTTTCGCAATCGCCGATGAGTATGTGTTTTACAAAACCGCTTTCGGGGGACTCGACTTCGAGGGTCGCTTTGTCGGTCTCGACCTCAAATATGATGTCTCCCTTGCTGACCTTGTCGCCTATTTTTATCATGGCATTTACGATGGTTCCTTCTTCCATCGCCTTGCCAAGTTTCGGTAATCTAACCGCTATTGCCATTTACTGCTCCGTCTTCAAACCGACCTGTCGCCTGCTTGAAATGTCTATTGAAAAATTCAGCCCGTCTTAATAAATCATCCGGGTACTTTTGTTTAATTTAGCTTATTGTATATACTATTGGTGCCGTTGCAAGGATGAAAATCCTGATTATCAGTATCATAAACAAAATTTAACGCCGCCGCCGCTATAATCTTATAGTAAAATACTCACTTTTGAAAAAATTATCTTTATCCCCCCCTTTGTTGAACCGATATTATACAAGTATAAGAAGAAATAAAACCTTAGGGCATAGTTTTATCTTGCCCGAAACAGGAGATAGTAAAATGAATGAAAAAGAGATTATGGACTGGATGCAAAATAAGGTAAAAGAGGGTGAATTCAGCGATCCGGCAAGCCTTGCAAGGGAATTTCTGCGCACTCACAAGATCACAAATTCTCTCGATCCGGATTTCTCCAAGGCTCTCGATGCCGGTTTTAAAGTAACCCAGGAAATCTACGACCTCTAAAAGAAGTTCTTGAAAAGGATTCCGGCGGCGGCGGTTGTAGGTCGGCTATTTCGCGGTGTAGATCAAATATAGTCCAAAAATTATGATCAAAACTCCGCAAATCCGCTTTACGATAGTCGCTGTGTTTGTTTTATTGTTAAAATTTATATACCGCTGGCTGAGCTGACCGAAAGTGCCGGCAAGAACGATCACCCCGCAATGCCCCAGCCCGTAAAGAACCACCAGCGACACTCCATAGGCCGGCTGAAAAGTTACCACTGCAAGAACAGGTGCCATAAACGCGAAAGTACACGGCCCCAGTGCGATTCCGAATATCAAGCCCAGCGATAATGCACCAAGCAGGTTCTTGCGATTAACATTCATCTTACCGGCCCCGGACCATGGCAGCGTAATAACTTCCAGAAGCACAAGTCCAAACACAAAAAAGACGGCTGCGACGGCGTAGTTTGCCCATGGGCCTACATGCCCTGTTATCCTGCCTGCCGCATGCGTTACCGCTCCGATGGATGCGATACTGAAGAATATACCCAGCGAAAAAAACGTCGATATCCAGAACGCCCTTTTTGTGGTGATCTCTTTTTGTTGACCGACATATCCGACCACCAGCGGAATACTCGCAAGATGACATGGGCTAAGAACCACGCTAAGAACACCCCATGCGAACGCGACGCCTAAAGCGAGTAAAGCCTGCCCTTCAAGAGCATTGCTCATATATGTAAAAAGATGCTGCATTATTTAGCCTCTGACAGATCTACGCCAAGTTCCTTCCATTTCGCCAGGATGTCTTCTTTTGGGAAAAACCCGACATGCCTGAAAAGTTCCGTGCCGTCGGATGCGAAAAATATTTGAGTCGGGATAGTCTGAATTTTGTATTTCCTTCCAGCCGACTCATCGGCCCAGACGTCGATAAACTCAACCAGCATCGAACCTTCATACTCGATCGTTAACTCGTCGATGATCCGCTTCATCATCTTACAAGGTATGCAGTTAACCGAACCAAGTTCCAGCAGCCGGGGCAATTTAGCCGCAGCCAAAGCCTTTTCGCTAATTGCCTCCGCGGCGGCTTTGTCCGGATTATTTACCACAACTGCTTGAAGGTCTTTGGATTTGGTACCAGTTTCGCTGCCCAGAGGTTCATCAATATTTTTATTTATCGTAACGTCGCCATCAGGTTTGGGTTCTATTGTGGACCTTAGCTGCTTTGTAGCGACGACCGCACCAATCGCTATAAGCAAAACTACTACTGTCAGAACATTCTTCATTTGCCTGGCCTTTCGTTTCTTCTGTTATTACTGTTAGAAAAGTTGTTGGCTGGAAGCTCACACTACGCCAGCATTTCTTTAATCTCGTCAACCTTTGGCACCTTGCCGGAAATCTTCACCTGGCCGTCGATAACCAATGCAGGTGTTACCATCACGCCAAACTTCATTATCTCATTAATATCGGCTACTTTTTCAAGTTCGTACTCAATCCCCAGTTCTGTTGCAGCAGCATTAGCATTTTCTGTCAATTTTTTGCATTTCGGACAGCCAGTTCCAAGTATCTGAATCTTTATCATTTTTTGTCTCCTTTGATATAATTATTAAATATGGCTCTCATCCAGTAAAGTTGGTGATGTCATCGTTTGAAATCACCATAAACCCTTACCTTTTAAAGCCTTACTAGTGCATAAAGTCATTACTATATTTCATGTCGATACTGATTCGCTTTTTGCCATCCGCCAAAGGCGGACTTCGCTTAACTCAGCAAAAAAGAGGAAAAGAGAGGGCCACAGAGATTGATAATAATGTTCTTGTCTTATCTCTCTTGTATTCTCATTTTCCGGAGCCTGCCCTGAGCTTGCCGAAGCGCGGCTAAATAACCGTATAATAACCGTAAAAGCTGCCAATCATCAGATCGGCCCGGAAAAAATATTTTTGCTTTATAATTTGTCATTTTCATTTTTACATTTTCATTTTTGATTTATCTGCCAATTTTCAACAACTTTATTGGAGTTGAACCTTAATTATTATCCTTCAAAGCGTTCCTTAATTCAAGCCGAGAGTTTGTCGCGCCTGCTTCGGAAAACTCCACTTCAATTGTTATATTTCTCATTGGATACTGGATTCTATAAGAAATTAATCATATTAAAAATCCAGCCAACCGAGGTGAACATTACCAGCAGCAGCAAAAAGAAAATCAACAATAATTTCGGTTTCATGACCTGCTTTAGCATCATAAACTCAGGGAAACTGGCTGCCACAGTACTCATCATAAACGCCAGTGTTGTCCCAACCGGTAAGCCCTTTCTCAACAATGACTCGGCAACGGGAATTACGCCGCTGGCATTGGAATACAGCGGAATACCCATCAGCGTCGCCAGGGGAACGGTCCACCATTGACCGGCACCGAGATATTTCGCCACAAATTGTTCCGGTACAAATCCATGCAGAGCCGCACCCAGTCCCACACCGATCAATACCCATTTCCAGACACGGCTGAAAATCGTTTTTAACTCATCCCGGGCAAATTCATGACGATCATGGAATGTCATTTTGATTCTTTTTCTATCTGAAACACCTGCCTTAACATTAAGTTTGCGAGTTGAGGCGACTAATGCCGTCAGATATTTCTCTGCTTTGATAAGGTCTATAAATGCCCCGCCGATAACTCCGGCACCAATTCCCACCACAATGTAACTGATTGTAAACTTCACGCCCAACAGACCGCCCAGCAACACAATTGCCACTTCATTAATAATCGGTGAAGTAATCAAAAACGACATCGTAATTCCAATTGGGATGCGGGCTTGTGTAAAACCCAAAAACAATGGAATGCTCGAACAAGAGCAAAAAGGCGTAACCGCACCAAATGCTGCAGCAATAACATAGCCGAATATACGGTGTTTGCCGCTCAGATAGTCCCGTACACGCTCAATATCCAGAGCGGCTCGTACCCAGGCGATCACATAGATCATCACGATCAGCAAAGCAAAGATTTTCGTAGTATCTTCAATAAAAAAATGTAGACTTCCTGACAGTTGTGAATCCGGCGACATGCCGAACAGACGATAGATAATCAAATCTGCCAGTTTTGTAAAAATCGATAACATACAAATACCCAATAAAAATATGTACCGCCAGCATCTTGCAGGCTTTGTTCCTGTAGTGTCGGCATCCTGCCGACATCGTTTTTATTATGTAGGCTTCAAGCCTACATTACATACTGCAAAAGCTACGGGCTTCAAGCCCCTGCTACTTGTTATTTTTCAATATGCTCAAGCAACTGCATTTCATCCCGAAGCTGCTCGGCAAGAACCTCGGTAACGCACGAAATAAAATTCAGCACGCACGGTGTCTTCAGCCGGTATATCATCTTCAAACCCTCCTTGCGCGAATCGAGCACGCCGGAACTGACCATCACAGACAAATGCCTGGAAACATTCGACCGTTCGGCACCGATAAAGTCAGCAATATCGCAAACGCACTGCTCACCATCCTTAAGAAAATCAATAACAGCAATCCGCAAAGGATGTGCAATAGACTTAAAAATCTCAGCCTGCTTTTCAAACAAAATCCGCTTTTTTTCGTCCATCATATTAAACCTTTATTAAGTTACTGCGTGACCATATACTCACATAATAACAAATAAGAAAACCGGATGCAAGAAAAAAAATCATGCAACCGGTAAAATTTTTTATTTACTCTTTGATTACGCCTAGTTCTTTCCACTTGTTCAGGATTTCTTCTTTTGGGGTGTATCCTATGGTTCTGGCCAGTTCGTTGCTGTCTTTATCGTAGAAGATCAGCGTTGGAGCTGCTTGTATGCTATATTCCCTCGCAAGATCAGGATTAACTACCGTGTCTATGTAAGCAATTGCAAAGTCTTCCGAATACTCTTTATCCAGTGATTTAAGGATAGGTTTCATCATTTTGCAGGGCGGGCAAGCCTGAAAACCGAACTCAACGAGCATCGGCAAACCGCGATTCTTGGCCTTTTCAAAGTCAAATTTCTCGACAAAAGCATTGTGTTTGAAATAACTGTTGATAAATATTGCGACAAAAACCAATATAATCCCGGCGGCGATTAATAGGTTTTTTTGACCTGATTTCATACTATTCTCCAATTTTGAGTAATACAACAGTATCGACGGCAAGGACTGACTGGCCCTACCACGACACATAACCCCACTTTTCACCGTCGAGCCACTTGCTCATCCCGGCGTGTTTTTCGTATTTCCCCTCATACTTAATTGTATAGACCAGACCATCGGAGTTGGTCCAGAATTTATCAAAAATTCCGTTAAATTTGCCGCAAACACCCTTAGCATCCTTTAAACTGACATTTGACTCCATGTTAATATCTTTAAGATTCTTTCCCGTCCAGTTAGCCGACCCCGTTATGACCTCATACTTATCGGCTTTTGGGTTGGTTATCGACATAATTTTTGCGTGATTTTGCTCGCCATGCGTATCATACCAGCGAATTTCGATGTTTAGACCTAAGTCTTTTTTCTTTTGCATCAAATACGCGGCAACCTGACGATTCGGCGTTCCATCTTTGATCTTGCCGAAAGCGTCCTTACTGGGATCCAGAATCAGCCGAACGGGTTTCTTGACCCTCCCCGCCGCATCGGCAATTGCGTCAACAACCTCTATATCAGACAGATAGAACATTTGTATGCGAATCTCATCATCGTCTTTGGCGGCCGCTAATAATCGCAAAATCTCGCGACGAATCTGCCCTTCGGTGATATAACGAACCCCAATCGGCGTTTTTTTACTCTTGAAACCCGCCAAATATGAGCTTGTCTTAAAAGCAGGAAGCTTATCTTTAAGAAAACTCTCCCTGTACTTGGCCGATGGGTCCGACCAATAGGCATAATCGAGCTTGATGCTTAGCTCTACATCGGCGCGGATATTCATATAGATATATTTTGCAAAGTCGCCCTTTACCGAGATCGAATAGTTGGCAGAGCCGGCGCTGGCATTATGCGGATTTGCCGATGAGACCAGGGCCTCATAAGTATCACCGGAGTCGGTTACCAGGAGTTTTCGATGATTAGCTTTGATCGCGGCGGCGTTCCAGAGTGCTTCGATGGATATTCCATCCTCGTCGAGATCGTTCTTAATGGGGATTTTAGGGCTGGCAACAACGCTAAGCACCTTGCTGACGACCCCGAAGGACAAATTATCAGCTAGCCGCAAACCATCGCGCAACGTCTCGCCAACACCAAGGGCGGTTGCACTATTGGTCGAGACCAGATCGGAATAAAAAATATCGGCTCCGCTAGCCGACAAACGCTTGACCGCAGGTCCGCGACGGTTATTGTATGCCCTATTAATAGGATCGAGCATGATAACCACGGAAAAATCCGGATTTTCACTTCGTTTTTTCACCAGCAGATCGGTCAGCTTGGAGACAATGTCCATCTCCGGTTTGCCCTCTGCGTAAAGGACATCGAATAAAAATACCGAAGCGAGGACGACCTCATCGGCGTTTTCGATCATATCAAGGGCCTTTTCACCGATGGAGAGCTTTGCGATACGTTTTTTTTGGGCAGGGTCAAAACCGCAATATGAGGCCTGCAGATCGATGTCGGTGGGGGAAACATAATACCACGGTGAGCAAACAGCAAGGCGGCTGGGGACAAAATCAACCTGCTCGGAATCAGCCGAAAAACACACTGCCCCTACCGCGAGCAGGAAAATGGCAACCAATATATATCTTCCCTTTTCCATATACAAATAATACCACAAACAATAGCGAATTACCAGCGCGAGCAAGTTTTTTGATTCATTCAAATAGTTCCATTTTAGTTGTGCGGGCATTGTAGATTCGTCGGTTAGGGTTTGCTGATCTTCATAAGAGAATGACAATGAGTGTTTTTCGTGGGTCTGTACAGTTAACGCCTCGAAAAACTTTACCGTTGCTTTACCGTTATTATACCACTTTTGAGTTTGTGCGACTTAGAATGCCCGTATTGTCTTTTTGGTACTGCGATTAGTGGCTTTTGGCGGGGCTTTCCTAAAACTACAAACTAAGTAGGCCTATTATTTATGTTTTTTCAGCATATCCGTAAAACCTCAAAAGCCAAGGATTATTCTGGTAGGTGAACCCTCGTTTCATTACATTGTTCTTCGGAGATATTGCCCGAAGAAGTCATCGGCAAGATGCCGACAGTACAGAGTTGGCTCTTGACATGGCTTCTATATCATACTAATATAGTCGGCTGATATTTTAACTTATATAGTTTTAGGAGATAATGATGGCAAACGTAATTTTGCAAACAGAAATACCGGGTGTTGATGTAAGACACGGCAAGGTTCGTGACATCTATGATCTTGGCGATAAACTGATCATCGCGGCATCGGACAGGCTTAGCGCTTTCGATGTTATAATGAAGACGGGCATCCCCAACAAGGGTGTTTTGCTTACGCAGATTTCGAAGTTCTGGTTTAAGTATCTTGAGGGCACGGTTGAGAACCATCTTATCTCAGATGATGTCAGCGAGTTTCCCTCTCCGTTCTGCAATTATAAAGAGCAACTGCAAGGCCGCAGCATGCTCATCAAAAAGACCGAGGTTCTTCCCGTTGAGTGTATCGTAAGAAGTTACATCACCGGTTCCGGATGGAAGGAATACCAGCGCGAAGGTACGATCTGCGGAATCAAACTACCGGCAGGCCTAAAGCAATGCGAAAAACTCGCAGAGCCGATCTTTACCCCTTCGTCAAAAGCCGAGCAAGGTGAACACGATGAGAACATCAGCTTTGAAGAAAGCATTAATATCATCGGCCGCGATGCAGCTGAATATGTTCGCGACAAGAGCATCGAGATTTTTAACAAGGCCAGTGCCTATGCCGAGAGCAAAGGCATCATCCTCGCCGATACAAAATTCGAGTGGGGCGTTATCGACAACAAGATCATCCTGATCGACGAAATATTTACACCGGACTCTTCACGTTTCTGGCCTGCCGACAAATACGAAGCCGGCCGCGATCAGGACAGCTATGACAAACAGTTCGTACGAAACTACCTTGAAGAGATCAACTTCGACAAGAGTGGACCTGGCGTGGAACTGCCGGATGAGATTGTCGAAAAAACACTGGAAAAATATGTAGAAGCATACGAAGTACTGACCGGGAAAAAATTCGTACCAGTAAGATAATACGACAAAACCACAGAGATGTGTTTTTCAAATCCGAAGCACGAAATCCGAAATACGAAACAAGTACGAATATCAAAATTCAAATGTTCAAAACCTTTCTGACTAAGTCAGGATGAGGTTTTGAATTTCCGAAATTTGGATTTTGAATTTGTTTCTGATTTCGATATTCGAGTTTCGGATTTTTTTAATGAGATGGAAAATGGCTGAACATGTAATACAACTGAATAATGTTTCTTTTCTGCGAAAGGAGCGGTGTATCCTAGGTAATATTTGCTGGAAGATAGAATCCGGTGAGCACTGGGCGCTTCTTGGGGCTAACGGTTCGGGGAAGACTTCGCTGCTTCGGATCATTACCGGTTACGAATGGCCATCAAGAGGAAGCGTCAATGTTCTGGGCAACGAGTTTGGCAAGTGCGCGATCTCGGGCCTTCGAAAACACATCGGGTATGTAAGCTCCGCAATGAATATAAATCTGCCGGAAAATGACTCGGCGACGGACATCGTACTTTCCGGGATTGACGCGACTATCGGTTTGCACCGGCATTACTCCGACGATGAATACGAACAATCATTCACGGCAATGAAAAAAATGAGCGTTGACCAATGCAAAGATCAACCTTATTTGATTCTATCGCAAGGCGAACGCCAGCGAATTCTCATCGCACGGGCAATAATAAACCACCCGGACATTTTGATACTAGACGAATCTTGCGCCGGACTCGACCCGGCGGCGAAAGAACATTTCCTTAGCGATCTGGAATTCCTAACAAATCACGAAAACGCACCGACAATAATTTTTGTAACCCACCACATCGAAGAAATATCTCCGTGGATTACAAATGTGTTTATCCTTAAAGACGGTGTCTGCCGGGCAAGCGGGAAAACGGGAGACCTGTTAAACAGTGAAACTTTAAGCGATGCTTTCGAATGTGAGTGTACGGTAAAAAAAGAAAATAGCCGATATTACCTCCAGGCCCGAACATGAACAAATCAAACGACACACTAAAGACTCAGTGGGCCAAACTGGTCGGCATAACGATAGTCCACTTCCTGACCGACACGTTAGCCGGCATGTATCCCGCGGTAATGCCGGATATTCAAAACGCGTTTAAATGGGATCTTGCAAAGGCAAACATGGTTTTCAGTATTCTGATAATTGTTTGCAACGCAGGCCAGGTATTTATCTGTAATTTGCGTCAGCACAATTCCAAACCGTTCTTTCTGCAATTCGGAATATGCGCGGGGGCGGCAATATGCTTTCTATGTTTCCTGACGGGCATTCCAGGGGCGTTCTATATCATGTGCGCCCTTGCCGTCATTACCGGTTGCGGTATAGCATCTGCTCACCCCGAAGGCCTCCGCGCAGTGCATGACCTTGACTTAATACCTTCGCCTATCAGCACTGCCGTATTTATGACAGGCGGAGCTTTCGGATTCGCAAGCGGCGGACTGGTGGGCAGCTTTTTCGTAACACTGTTCGGATTGAAAGGTTTGCTGTGCTTTATCATACCGGCGATTGTGTCGGTCATAATCGTGTACATGCTGAAAATTCGACTCGCCGTCGAGCCTGCCTTAAAAGAAAATGCCGAACAACGCGAAATCACCAAAGACAAAACCGCCATGGATTTCTGGCCGATCCTCTGGATGGCGGTCTCTTCTACAACGGCGTCTGTGATCCTGGTCTTTCTACTGCCGACAAGGCTTCAGCAGCTTGGCTTTGATCGTAACTTCGGAGGTTTTTCAACTATGATGTTCGGAATGGGCGGAGCGGTCGGTTCACTTGTATGGTCGGTTGTCGCAAACAGAAAAGGGCAGATGCTTGTTGCCTCGATTTCCTTTTTCCTGGGCGTTCCTGTTTTGCTTGGCTATATGCTATTGAAGGAACATCAATCGGCCGTCTATTTGCTTTTTGCGTCGGGTTTCTGTTCGTGGGCAGGTTTTCCGCTTCTGGTTTCAATGTCAAGAAAAGCGTGCGGACCTACGCTTGGGATGAGAATGGGGCTGATGGTCGGCGGAACCTGGGGGATTTCTGCGGTGTTTGAAATGCTGCTGGTTTATGCAGCGAAACAGTTTGACATTACTGTCAACACGATGCTGTATTTTACGCCAACATGTTTTACAATCGCTTCGTTCATGGGGCTGATGATAATGCTCGGCCGAAGTAGAAAAGGACTTACGCAAATATGATAAACTATGACCTGCATATACACACAGCCTACTGCGGGCATGCGCCGGGGATGAGTATCGAAGCGATAATAGCCGCCGCCGAGGAAAAACAACTTGAGACAATTGCGATAACCTCGCACATCTTCAAAGAAGACGATCTGCAGTTGATACCAAAAATACAAAAAGAAGTCGCCGCCATTAAGACAGATGTAAATGTAATAGTCGGCGTAGAAGTTGACGCCGACGGAATGCGAACCGACGGAAAACTTATTACCGAAAATCTTGACGACATCCCCTACGTTCTCGGGAGCATCCATTACATTCCGGGCACAGGCATTTACCCGGCATCGGCGCATGACAACCCGCTGAGCGGCGAGGAGTTTTTTAAGGTATGGCAGTCAACACTGATCGGGCTGGTATCAAACCCGAGATTAGACACGCTAGCCCATCCGGGAAGACTAGCCGCCTGTTTCTGCGACATGGATATCTACTTCGAGGATATGCTTGGCATTTTTCAGCAAGGGGCCGAACTTTCCGTAAGGAACAATATCTGCTGGGAATTAAACGATCTAAACGAAATAAAGGTCCCGGCCCAGTACCACGAAAGGTGGAACGAAATCTACAAGATCGCGATTGACGCCGGGGTAAAACTTATATACGGATCGGACGCCCACAAACCCCAGGAGATATGCAAGCAAACCTTTACCCAAAAGACAATCGAAGCATTAGGCGAACAAGACATCGAAACACCTCAGACGCTCGGCCTGATCTAAGCCACTACAGATTCCATGCCTCCGCGAATTTCTCGAAGCTTCTGTCGTATGTTTTTTCGGCATCTGGCGGGAAACAGCAGCCGGGGAGTTGGCGGCTCTTTAGATGATACTGGATGCAGTCGCAGCAAACGCCGCGTTTTCCGCAACTGGTATAAGTACAAGCACAACTTTTTGAATTAGCCTGCTTTTTACATTCCATTTTTATAACTCCTTGAATTGAAAAAAACGCCGCCGACCCATTAGCCGGCAGCGTTGATTTTTATGCAATTTTAATCTATCCGGACTATTCGGTAAGCTTCCGGGCGACGAGGTCACCTACTTCGCTGGTCGAATACCCCATGCGACCGGCTGCGAGCGATTTTAGCTTTTCGCCGGTTACCCATCTGACGGCCTGCTCGATTTCCTTGGCGGCCTGCTCTTCGCCAAGCGTGTCGAGCATCATGCCCATTGCACAGATCGCCGCGAGCGGATTGATGATTCCCATGCCTGTGTACTTTGGAGCGCTTCCGCCGATCGGCTCGAACATGCTGACGCCTTCGGGGTTGATGTTGCCGCCGGCTGCGATACCCATGCCGCCCTGCGTGATTGCGCCGAGGTCGGTGATGATGTCGCCGAACATGTTGCCGGTAACGAGCACGTCAAACCACTCTGGGCTTTTGACCATCCACATGCAGGTCGCGTCGACGTGGTAGTAGTCACGACGGATATCGGCAAAATCTTTCTGACCCATTTCATGGAAGGCTCTTTCCCACAAATCGTAAATGTATGTAAGAACGTTGGTCTTACCGACGAGGCCGAGGGTGTTTTCTTCGCCGACGCCGCGGGCTTTTTTACCGTGCTTCTGTGCATACTCGAAAGCATACTTCAGGCAGCGGTCAACCTGGAAGCGGTTGTAGACAGAAGACTGAACGGCGACTTCGTTGGGAGTACCTTTAAGGGTAAACCCGCCCGCACCGGTATACGCGTCACCGGTATTTTCACGGACAACGACATAATCGATGTCTTCGGGCTTTTTGTCTTTGAGCGGACAATCAACGCCCGGGAAAAGTTTAACCGGACGCAGATTGATATACTGGTCAAGCTCGAAACGAGCCTTGAGTAGGATACCTTTTTCCAGGATACCGGGCTGGACATCGGGATGGCCGATAGCGCCGAGCAGGATCGAATCGAACTGACGGAGATCTTCGACGCCGCTATCGGGCAGAGTCTCGCCGGTACGCTTGTAGCGTTCCCCGCCGAAATCGAAATCGGTCTTTTCGACTTTAAAACCAAATTTGGCAGCAGCGGCATCCATTACCTTAACAGCCTCAACAGTAACCTCTGGGCCGGTTCCATCACCACCCATAACAGCAATCTTGTACGTTGACATCTAACTTTCCTTTCTATTTTCAAATTTTTAACCGCGGATTACGCGGATTACACGGATTTTTCTTTTATAAATCTTTTGTATTTCAAAGACTTCTCACCGAAGTTAAATAACAATCCCACTTTTAAGCCTGTTGCTTTTAAATAATTTAATGTTTGAGCATATTCGATATCTGTCAACTGTTTCAAAGCTTTTAGCTCTACTATAACTTTGTCTTCAACTAAGATATCACAAATAAATTGTTTTATTTTCACTTCTTTATAAAAAACATTTATATCTTTTTGTCTTTCAAATACTAAATTGCGTATTCCAAGCTCAACTACCAAAGCCTCTTCATATACACTTTCTAAAAAACCAGGGCCAAGATTAGAATGCACTTCCATCGCTGCACCAATAATCTTTCCCGTGAGATCAGAATAAAGCAAACCAGCCTCTGCCAAAACAATACCCTTCTTTTTATTTTTTAATCCGCGTAATCTGCGTAATCCGCGGTTAAATTATTTTTTGCTTATATGTTTTAAGAGTCCGCCGTCTTCGATTATCTCTACTGCGAAGTCGGGCAGCGGGTTAAAGCTTATTTCTGTTCCCTGCGTCTTGTTATTTATAACACCGGCCTTGTAGTCTATCTCTATGTCGTCACCATCGTTTATCTTTTCGGGTGCGTCTGGCAGTTCTACGACGTAGAAACCGCAGTTTATGCAGTTGCGGTAAAAGATGCGGGCGAAAGTCTGGGCGATTATCGCGCCGACTTTTGCGCCTTGTAAGGCCCAGACGGCATGTTCGCGGCTGGAGCCGCAGCCGAAGTCGTCTCCGGCGACGATGATGTCGCCTTCGCCGCATTTATTGACAAACTCAGTGTCAAGGTCTTCCATACAATGAGTTGCAAGCTCGGCCATATCGTCAGTATTTAAATAACGAGCCGGGATAATCTCATCTGTATTAACATGATCACGATTATAAACATGTGCTTTTGACATTTTCTTTATTCCTTTTTTTTAACCGCGGATTTCGCGGATTACACGGATTACACGGATTTCACTCTTTGATTTTGACTTCATATCCCATACTGTTTAACTTTTCTAATATAATGTCATGTATATAAAAGTACTGATCAAGTCCTTCGGGATTAAATTCTACTGTAGCTATAGACAAACATAACTCGAAAAGATCAGTTGGATAGCCTTCTTCTTCTAATAATTTGTTTATTTTAGCCTTTTCTTTCTTGGTGCATTTAAATAGTCTATTGAATCTTCCCAAAAAGAGTTCTTCGCAGATTTCTGATTCATTCATGTTTAGATTCTTAGCTGTAATAGCATCATATAGGCCATATTGAGATTTTACTATTCCCTCAATACTTCTTTTAGCTATCCAATTACGAACAATAGAAAACATATATTTTATTCCAAATCTAATTTAGGTAATTTCTTGGGTCTGCTAGTTTTCCTTCTATTGCACTTGCTGCTGCTGTTGCTGCGCTTGCCAGGTATACTCCGCTTTTTGGGTGGCCCATTCTGCCTGTGAAGTTTCTGTTTGTTGTGCTTACGCATTTTTCGCCTTCTGCGAGTATTCCCATGAAACCGCCGAGGCATGCTCCGCATGTTGGGGCGCTGAATACGCAGCCTGCGTCGTAGAAGATTTCTGCGAGCCCTTCGTCGATGCACCCTTTCCAGATGTCCGGGGTTGCCGGAACAACGATAGTACGAATCGCTACTTTTTTGCCCTTCATTATTTCGGCGGCTATACGCATGTCTTCTATGCGGCCGTTGGTGCAGCTTCCTATATATGACTGGTCCATCGCTTCGCCTGCGCAAACGCTGATCTTTTCGCCATTACTGGGCAAAGACGGTTTTGCGACCATTGGCTCTAAGGCAGAACAGTCGATCTCTATAGTCTCAACATAGTTTGCGTCCGGGTCGGATTCGAGAACTACGTAATCTTTCTTGTCCTTGAGGTGGGCGTCTAAATATTCTTTGGTTATTTCGTCGAAAGCGATGATGCCGTTTTTGCCGCCTGCTTCGATAGCCATGTTGGTGATGGTCATGCGGGCTTCCATCGACATGTTCTTAAGGGCCGGGCCGACAAATTCCATTGCGCGGTACAACGCACCGTCGGTTTTGACGATACGGATCGCTTCGAGGATAACATCCTTACTATAGACACCTTTATTAAGCGAACCGTTAAGCACGAACTTCATGGACTCCGGGACCTTAAACCAGAGTTGGCCGGTAGCGATAGCCGCCGCAAGATCGGTCGAACCGATACCAGTACTGAACGCACCGAACGCGCCGTACGTACAAGTATGCGAATCGCCGCCGACAATCACTTCGCCGGGGCGAATGTGGCCTTGTTCCGGAAGCAGTGCGTGACAGACACCGGCTTTGCCGACCGGGTAGTAATGTTTGATGCCTTTTTCTTTGGCCCACGTATCGAGGCGCTTGTGCAACTCGGCACTTTTGATGTCTTTTGCAGGCTGAAAGTGATCCGGTGTGACAACGATCTTGTCAACATCGAAAACCTTATCGATGCCATTGGCCTTAAGCATAGAGATCGCCGGGGGAGTAGTAACATCGTGACACATAACAATATCTATATTTGCATTGACAAGGTCGCCGGCTTTGACACTATCCTGACCGGTCGCCTTAGCAAAAATCTTTTCAGTAATAGTCATTGACATTTTGTAAAGTCCTTCATTTATTTAACTGTCTTAAATATTCGATAATTTAAAAATTAAAATGCAAAAATAAAAATGACAAATTAAAAATCAAAAATATCATGCCGTGTCATCTTTTACCTTTTAGGGTTAAAATGCTTGCCGCGAATATTTTTGCGATTTCATCAAGTTCACTCAGAAACCAATTAGCCTCTAAAGCTTCGATTCTTTTACTATCCCTAAGAAGGGCCAGCCAAACTTTACTTTCGTTAGCTGATTTCAGACTGTGATTAAAATAATTCGTATAACCCTTTTTACTACTGGCAGACTGACCTTCAATATAGTTGCCTAAAATACTGGTTCCGCTACGCAACAACTGGTCTCCTATACGTCTCGAAACGTTATCATTAGGCTGCTTGTCCAGCAATTCAATCAATTTCAATGCAAAACTATAGAGACGCCGCTTTGTTTCCTTTTTAAATTTTTCTTTGTCATTTTGCATTTTAATTTTGATTTTTAATTTAACCATAATCCGTGGTTAAGTTTTTTTACAATTCTAAATTTATTTCTTCGTTTCCCAGGTTCTCGGCTGAGACCATTCTGTTTATCGCGTCGACGTATGCCTTTGCGCTTGCTTCGATAATATCAGTCGATACCCCGCGTCCGAGGAACGCGCGGCCCTTATCGCTAAGAATTCTAACAGTCGCTTCGCCGAGCGCTTCTTTACCCTCTGTTACCGCACGTATCGAATACTTCTCGATCTTTGGGTCAAGCCCCGTTGCTTCACGAATTGCCTGGTAGGCCGCATCGACCGGCCCATCACCGTCGGTTGCTTTCTGGACGGTTCCGTCTTTGGTCTTGATTTTGACACTGGCAGTCGGAATAACTCCGGTCCCGCAAGACACATGCAAATACTCAAGTTCATAATAATGCTCGACATCACGGACCTGGTCGCTGATGATCGCGATAAGATCGTCGTCGAAAACTTCTTTTTTCTTATCTGCGACAACAAGGAAACGCTCGTAAATTTCCTCAAGCTCTTCCTTGCTGAGCGTATACCCAAGCTCTTCAAGGCGATGTTTAACGCCATGGCGGCCGGTTCGGGCCGTAAGGACAACCTTGCTCTTTGGCGAGCCTACATCTTCGGGCTTCATGATCTCGTACGTCTCGCGTTTCTTGAGGAATCCGTCAACGTGAATACCCGAACTATGCGCAAAAGCGTTCGATCCGACGATAGCCTTGTTGGCGGCGACCTCGAAGCCGAGCATCTCGGCGACCATCTTGCTTGTACGATAAAAATGCTTCGTATCAATACCTGTCTCGATGCCAAAGAAATCCTGACGTGTCTTTATCGCCATTACAACTTCTTCCATCGCCGCGTTTCCGGCACGTTCGCCGACACCGTTGATGGTACACTCAACCTGCCGGGCACCGTTGAGGACGCCGGCAAGCGAATTAGCAACAGCCATTCCCAGATCGTCATGGCAGTGAACGCTTATAATAGCCTGGTCGATATTGGGAACCTTCTTGCCGATGCTCTTAATAAGTTTTCCATATTCAGCCGGTATGGCATATCCGGTCGTATCGGGAATATTTAAAACGGTAGCGCCTGCATCAATGACGGCTTCGAGCATCTCATAAAGATACTCTGGGTCTGCCCTGCCGGAATCTTCACTATAAAACTCTACCGAATCGGTAAAACTGCGGGCGAGTTTGACAGCGTCGACGGCCATCTTGATAGCGGTCACTTTTTTCTTAGCCAGTGTGAGCCCATACTTAGAATCGCCGAATTTACCGGCGATATGAATATCCGAAACACCCAGCCCGGTATGGATCCGGCTGTTCTTTGCTTTTGCAAGTGCTTTGCCGCACGCCTCGATGTCAGCGACAACGGCACGCGAAAGCGCACAGATCGTCGCCCCTTCGATCTCCCGGCTAAGCAGTTCAACCGCCTCGAAATCCTTGGGAGAAGAAACGGGAAAACCGGCCTCGATGACATCGACGCCAAGCCGCGAAAGCTGAC
>JAIPFN010000006.1 GCA_021736615.1 Phycisphaerae bacterium
CTATTCACTTTCAATTTGCCACCATCAATAGCAAGTTGGCCTCCCAAATCGAAAGACACACCGCTGAACAACTCTACCAATCCATTATCATTAATTTTAACGAGACCATCTGCGCCAATTTCTAATGTGCTGTACACTGGCCAATAATCAAGCCCTGTAAATCCCGGACTAACAGTTCCAGATACTTCAATCGGATCAGCATATACAAGATTCGATAATAGACATGTCAACAACGCAAGGATTACAGACTTTCGCATCACCATTCTCCCAAATTAATCAGTTATTTCTTTATTATTTGAGCACTGATTTAAACTTTTCAATAATATAGGTTGTTCTTTCCATTTCATCTTTTCTCAACTCCAAGTAGTCCGCAGACGCCACGATCACAGTACACCCATGCTATCTCTGCAAAGGATTTTGTGAATGGATCGAAAATATCCTTACTTTCGAATCCTTCTCCGCTGTTAGTTAATAGCGAGGTCACAAAAAGATAGAGTTAGTTCATTTTATATAAAAACCGCTGTTATTTCAAGTATTTATCGGACATTCCAGAAAAGCAGTGGCAATAGATTAATTCCAAAAGAAGACAGAGTAATTCATATCTTGTTTTGGAATAAGGATTTACATTTAATCTGTTACGAAATAACTGCATCACATTTTTGTTAGTTTTTTATTGTGTTCTGATAGTTTTTAGGGTTTTATCCAACCTGAGACATAATATCCGCTGCTTTTTCATAATCCAGTTCGGCATACACCTCTGTTACAGTAGGAGAGCTATGCCCCAGAATTACACGGGCTGCATCTATTCCAAACTCTTTCCTCAAAAAAGTGGCTGCTGTGTGCCTTAGCCGGTTTGGTGCCCAGCGGTATTTTTTCCGCCAGTCTTTCAACTCATCCTTATTTAATCCTTCCGGCGGCGGAAATGCTTTGTCTGTGCCCCGATGAATCGCATTTTCATAGGTATCTGTCGTGTAATGCTCACCAGGTTGCTTTTGGGGCCTGTGTTTACGTTTGTAGGGCGTATATCGCTTGGTGGTTGCATTGGCCCTGCGTTGGGCGTACATCTCCTCTTTGGCCTTCCGAGGGCTGAAAAGGTAGGCCTCCGGTTCAACGTTCAAAAACGGTATCAAAGTTTTTTGTGCTTGTGGCCCCAGGAAAATCACTCGTTCCCGACCATGATGCTCGGTTTTATGGGTATAGGGTATATATTTCCAGATATTTCCGGATTGGTCGATATCACAACGCCGCATAATCGTCACTTCTGCGGGTCTCATACCGGTATAAAGCTGTAGTCGAATCATGGCTGCAACATACCGATTGGCATGTTTGAGCGTGGCTTCTACAAGCTCCATCGGTACCGGTTTTACGGGTTTACTTTCTGGGGCAGCAGTTCGCCCTCGTTTTAGGCCGGGAACCGTTTGAAGAGCATGGAAAATCTCAGCCGAAATCATCTCATTGGCAACACCCCATTTGAAAAACTGCTTTACACGGGATAATTTCTTATTGATGACCTGCCGTGAAAATCCACCTTCAACCAGCATTTCACGATAAGTTTTCAAAGCAAGCGGCCCAAAATCTTTTGCGGGATAGGTCCCATAGGTTTGCAGCAGTGGGGTAAGAGCCGCTTTGATGTTCGCAACCTCTCTGGTTTGCTTGCCGTTTTTGACATAATATGTCTGTGCATGTTCCCAATACGGCAGAAATACTTCATTGATTGTTATATCCAAAGGGATTCTTGGAGGTGTTCCAGTTGGCCCATTTGGGGGAAGCTGTTTCTGGCAGGCAAGCCATTCCTGAATAACGACTTTATACCGATCACGGCTTTCATCGGTATTGTGGATACCCAAATAAATATCACGCCCATTGAGCGTAACAACAGCCTGGCCGGATGCTTTGTGGAGACGGTAGGATGGAAAACGATTGTTTAATTTTGGCATTGTACGGTCCTTTCTTTCTCAGAAAAACGGTATATACCGTTTTTCTCGACTTAAAGGCCGCACTGCCAATCGCTGACAGGTTATCGTAAATTACGATATCGGCGTTACTTACAAAACTCCCCGAGTAGGGTTCGAACCTACGACCTAGCGGTTAACAGCCGCTCGCTCTACCAATTGAGCTATCGGGGAATAGCTTGGATTTTATTAACTTTTCAACTCGAAGCATCAATCTAGCGGTTAATCAGCCTTCGGCTGACTCGCTCTACCAATTGAGCTATCGAGGAATAGCTTGGATTTTATTAACTTTTCAACTCGAAACATCAATCTAGCGGTTAATCAGCCTTCGGCTGACTCGCTCTACCAATTGAGCTATCGGGGAATAGCCTATTTTTATTAACTTTTGACCTCGAAGCATCAATCTAGCGGTTAATCAGCCTTTGGCTGACTCGCTCTACCAATTGAGCTATCGGGGAATAGTAATCAGACGGGACATTATCTATATCTGGAGGAGTTTGTCAAGCCTTCATTGTTTTTTTTTAATTATTATGTAAAATTTTTCTGAACTCTGGACAAAATAATTGCGATTAGGTACTATATAGTCGGATGATGCGGCATAGCGGTGAAGGTGTAGGCAAGTTACCTTGAATACTATGTAGCTCCTTTTTTACAATTACTTAGGCGATCGCAGAGTTTAAATGAACAATCAGATTCTAGATATAGATGGTTTTACCATAATAAAAAATATTGGTACCGGTGCACGAACGACAATCTACCTGGCCAGAGATGAGGCCACGAAGGAGAAAGTCGCTCTCAAACGCGCAATTCTGGAAAACCCGGAAGATATTCGCATTTTTGAGCAAATCGAAAACGAATACAAGGTTTCGCAGAATATCGACCACCCCTATATCCGCAAATGCTACAAGATCATCAAGAAGCGCAAACGCCTGAAGGTCAACGAAGTTCTGCTCTCTATGGAGTTGTTCGAGGGTCGATCTCTTGAAGAGTCCAATTCTTTCAGCCTCGTCGACATTCTGCTGATATTCAGGATGATCGCCACCGCCCTTAATGGAATGCACCAGAGAGGCTATGTTCACTGCGATATTAAACCCAATAACATTCTCATCAGCGATGAAGGATCCATAAAAATAATCGACCTGGGGCAAAGCTGCAAAATCGGCGCCATCAAATCCCGTATTCAGGGAACGCCCGACTATATCGCTCCCGAACAGGTCCACAAGCAGCACCTCAGTCACCGCACCGACATCTTTAACTTCGGTGCCACAATGTACTGGGCACTTACGGGCAAAAACGTCCCGACACTTATTCCGCAGAAAACCGACATCGGAATGCCTGTCAACAAAGTCAAGGAGTTCCGTACTCCCCGCCAGGTTTACAAACAAATCCCAAAAAAAGTTTCTGATATAGTAATGAGATGTGTCGAGGAAAAACCGGCTAAGCGGCCGGAAAATATGGCTGAGATCATCGCTACGTTTGACGGACTTATCAGGGATATTTTTAACACAAAAGGCTAAATGAATGGCTCAAAAGACCATTGACCTTTGCAATACGGCAGCAGAGTTAAATTACTCAGATAAACTCCGCCAGGGCAATATCATAGAGTTGCCCCCAAAGGGCAGGCTCATTGTCACCGGCGACCTTCACGGGCACAAAAAAAACTTCAAGAGAATCAAAGCTTTTGCAGACCTGGCCAACAACGGCGACACACACCTCATCTTTCAGGAAATTCTCCACGGCGGCGATGAAGACCCCCACGGCGGGTGCCTGTCCTTTTTATTGTTCTTCGATATTTTAAAGTTAAAGTTAAAGTTCCCTGACCAGGTTCACCTGATTATGGGAAACCACGATACAGCGATAGTTACTGACAGCGATGTGATCAAAGGCGGCAAGGAGATGAACGAGGCTTTCAAAACTTCGCTGCGAAAGTTCTTTAAAGAGAATTTTGAGGAAGTTAACGAGGCGATTAAAGAGTATCTACTCTCTCAATGCCTCGCCGTCAGGACCACCTCCGGGATATGGGTTTCGCATTCTATCCCTGCCGACCGTTTTATCAGCGACTTCGACCATGAAGTATTCGACAGGGAACTTTTTCCCGACGACCTTCTCCGCGGAGAACCTGCCTATTTACTGACCTGGGGCAGAAAGCACAGTCAGGAAAAACTCGACGAGTTTGCAAAAGCTCTCAAAGTTAAAACATTGATCCTCGGACACCAGAAACAGGATACAGGTTTTACCAAAGCCGGAGAAAACCTGATAATCCTGACCTCCGAACACAACCACGGCTGCCTGATAGTTTTCGACATCGAAAAACAATACACCACCGACGAACTCGTAGAATGCATAGTCCCGCTTGCGTCAGTCGAGGCATAAAAAGTTTCACGAAAGGACAATTTTGCAGATTTTACTGATCGCCCTTGCCGGTTCCGTCGGTGCCCTTAGCAGATACGGGCTTAGCACATTCATTTCGAACATTTCCGGGGACAAATTCGCTTTCGGCACACTGACCGTCAACGTTCTGGGATGTTTTCTTATCGGTTTTGTCATGCACGTCGCCCAAACGACCGATATTATCAGTGCAGATATGAAAATGGCCGTGACAGTTGGCTTTCTGGGGGCTTTGACCACCTTTTCGACTTTCAGCATCGAGACATACAAGTACATCGAAGACTCCCAGTGGCTCTTTGCCGGAACAAACATCGCTCTGAACGTCATACTCGGGCTTATTGCGACAATTTTAGGACTGGCAGCAGCCAGGTTGTTAGTTGGGGGTTCATAAAATGCGGATACTTGAAGGCGAGCAGTTTTTAATGCGGATTTTTGTCAATGAAGGCGACAAAATTCACGGAAAAACGCTGTACCACGAAATCGTGGAAGTTCTCAGAAAGGAAAAGGCAGCAGGGGCGACAGTTGTACGGGCAATAACCGGTTTCGGAGCGGACACCAAACTGCACACGGCGAGCCTGCTGGCACTTAGCAAGGACCTGCCGATCATTATCGAGGTCATCGATACCGAAGCTAAAATAAGCAGCATGCGCCCGAAAGTCGAAGAAATCATCGGTGACGGAATGATAACACTCGAAAAAGTACACGTCGCCAGATACAAAATAACAAACCCAAAAGACTAAAAAATCTCCGGCAGCGATCAAAAAACATGCCAATATCACGAAAACGAGTAATTCCCGGCGGCCTGTGCAGTTAAATACTCGAAAAACAACACCTCTACTACACCGTTTTTACACCGCTTTATCTTTTGTGAAACTTTTTATGCCTATAATTACTTTTTATTTTTACTATTACCCGCTTTTACCCGGCAATATTTCCAAAACAATATACTTGAACAAACCTGTCCACTACGAGTACAATCCATCATAATAAAAATCAATTTTCCAGGAGCCCAATATGCTTACACTACGAAGATTCGCGTTAATCTCACTAATCATTATTTCTGTAGTTTTCAGCAGCATCGGCTGTAAAAAGCAGCCGGCAACTGCCACCCCCACTGCTCCCCAGACTTCGGAAGTTTCAAAGACGGGTGAGCAAAAGCTCTTTGATTATCGGCAGATCGAACTGGAAAACGGCATGAAGGTCGTCACCCTCGAAGACTTCTCCACTCCGATAGTCGCCGCACAGGTCTGGTACCATGTCGGCTCGAAGGACGAACAACCGGACCGGCAGGGTTTTGCCCACATGTTCGAGCACATGATGTTTAAGGGAACCGACCGCGTCGCCCCGCCGGACCACTTTAAATTCATCCAGTCCGTCGGCGGAACCAACAATGCCTACACCAGCTTCGATACGACAGTCTACATCCAGACACTGCCGGCAAACCAGCTTGACCTTGCTCTCTGGCTCGAAGCCGAGCGTATGTCGTTTCTGAAAATAGATCAAAACGCTTTCGACACAGAGAGAAAAGTCGTGGAAGAAGAACTTCGCATGGGAGAGAACCGGCCTTACGGGAGCCTTTACAAAAAAACATTCGCCGCCCTGTTCACCAAGCACCCCTACCAGTGGACGCCTATCGGAAAGATGGCACACCTTCGCGCTTCCAGCGTAGAAGAGCTTCGCAAGTTCTGGAAAAAATATTACGTCCCCAGCAACGCGACCCTCGTCATAGTTGGCGCAGTAAAACACGCCGAAGCCCAGGCACTTGCAAATAAATATTTCGGATGGATTCCAAAGTATGACAAGCCCGAGCCGGTAACCATTAAAGAACCGGAGCCGAAAGAACCCCGCACGCTGGTCATCGATGACGAAAACGCCCCGGCACCGCTGGTCAACCTGCTCTGGACAACCGTGCCTCTCGGTGACAAAGACGAGCCTGTGCTTGACCTGCTGGCTTCCATCCTCGGAGGCGGAAACAGCAGCAGGCTGTACCGTGACCTCGTCGCAGAAAACCAGCTAGCCGTATCAGCCGACGCCTCCACCTACAACCTTGAAGACGATGGGATATTCTCGGTGGACGCCACACTGCCGCAAGGCTCTGACAAGGCAGAACAGATCGCAGAGTCGATGAAAAACCAGATCGCAAAGATCATCTCCGACGGGGTAACGGAAGCAGAACTGGAAAAGGCCCGCAACGAAATGATGAAAGACCAGGTCACCGGAAATCTCACTATCGACAGCAAAGCAACCCAACTGGGTAACGCGGCGGTGAAAATGGGCGACGTGTCGCGCGTAAATACCCGACTTGCCGAGATCAAAGCGGTCACCGCCGAAGACATCCAGCGAGCGGCCGTCGAATACCTGGGCAGTAATCGCACACTGACGGTTTTTGTCAACCAAAACACAGAAGGGTCGACCAAAGACGTCGCCAAAGACGGCGTAACCGCCGCACCGGAACTTAAAGCACCCAAACCCGGACGCGAGGGAACTGTCCGCCCGGAGGACTTTCCCAAAAAAGCACCGTTCGCCAAACTTGAAAGCTATAAGGCCTCGGCGAAATTTACTTCTACAAAACTCGAAAACGGTCTGAAAGTCATGGTCGTCGAAAACCACGAGGTACCTTTTGTCAGCATCAAGCTCGGACTGGCCGGCGGGGCATGGACCGAGGCAAAACCGGGGACCGCGTCGATGACACTTTCGATGCTTACCAAGGGGACCGAAAACTTCACCGAGGGCGAGCTAGCCGAAGAACTCGAACGCAACGCAATCTCGCTCCGAGGCAGCGCAGACATGGACACCAGCACAATCCAGTCAAACTGCGTCACCGACAAGACCACACGGGCAATGGAGCTTATGGCCGAAGTCGTTCTAAGACCGGTATTCGACGTGACAGAGTTCGCAAAACTCCGCAAACAGGTAGTCACGAATCTTGGCATCAGTGAAAAATCGCCAAGATACCTCGCGTCCAAAGAGCTTAGAAAAAAGCTCTACGGAAAACACCCATACGCCAGAACCGTACAAGGCGAGATCAACGACGTAATGGCCCTTAGCGAAAACGACCTTAAACTCTGGTGGTCCAAGTGGTCACGACCGGACAGGGCAACACTTATCTTCGCAGGCGACATCACCACCGACGAAGCAGTAAATATCGCCAAAAAAACACTGGGCGGCTGGAAGATCGGACTGATAGAGATGGGCCTGGTAATGCCGAACATTGCTCCAATCGATAAGACAAAGATATATATAGTAGACACGCCCGGCAGTGTGCAAAGCGAAATTCGGGTCGGAGCATCAGGCATAGTCCGCACCGATCAGCCGGATTACTTTACAAGCAGGGTCGTCGGCAATTACTTCGGAGGCTCATTTAACAGCCGGCTGAACGAAACCATCCGCGTCAAAAAAGGTCTTACTTACGGTGCA
>JAIPFN010000007.1 GCA_021736615.1 Phycisphaerae bacterium
CTGGCGATAACCAAGAATTTCAAATCTTTTGCGCGTCTGGGCGTGTTATTGCCGCCGGAGGATAAGGACGCTTGTTTGTTCCCACGGCGGTTTAACGGCCGTTTTGCGCTGATACACAGGCCCATCGTGCGGGGTGAGGCTCATATCTGGATCAGCATGTCGCCGGACCTGAAGCACTGGGGCGACCACCGGGTTTTGCTTAAAACAAGGATGGCGTACTGGGATGGTGCGCGAATCGGACTTGCGTGTCAGCCGATAGAGATACCTGAGGGCTGGCTGCTGATTTACCACGGGGTACGGAGAACCACTTCGAGCCAGCTTTACAGGACAGGAATGGCACTTCTGGACAAAGATGAGCCTTGGAGGGTGCTCCGCAGGGGCGAGGAGTGGGTGCTGGGACCAAAAGAATCCTACGAGCGAATCGGCGATGTAAGCGACGTTACTTTCGTCTCCGGCGGGGTGATAATGGAAGATTCCAACGAGCTATACCTGTACTATGGCGCAGCGGACGATAAGGTGGCGGTGGCTATGGCTGATATGGATAAGGTCAGGGAGTATATTATGTCTTGCCCGAAAGTTAAAGACTAAACTGACACCGTAAACACCACGCGTTGTGGACATTGTCGATATATCCCACCTATGGTTTTTGGGTGTTTGAGGCCGAAATTCGGCTCAAAAAACGTCAGAAATTTTCATTTTTTCACGTTTTTGCGCGCTTTTTGGTCACTTTTGCGCGTTTTTGAGCTTTTTTTGTCGGCGAAAAATTGTGGAAACTAAATTCAACAAAGGTAGTATACCCGCTTTACGGGTATACGTTTTAAGTTTTAAGTGTTAAGTTTTAAGATTCTGGATGCGGTGAGCGGCTTAGATTTTATGTCGGAAAATAACAAAGGCTAAGCTCTGGCTATAGTATATGTATAGCCAGAATGTCGCTCGCCGACATAGCGCGCTGTTGGTGACAAGTGACAGGTGTGGAGGTTACAAGTATGAGGGGGGAAAGCGTTAGTCGTTAGTCGTGAAAAAAGTGTTAAAAGTGCGAAAGTGTGAAAGTGTGAAAAAGGTACCGCACGGACCGCTTTAGCGAGCCGTGCGGTATAGCCTGCGAGCGTCGATGACGCTCTTGTTATGACAAACTCGCAGACATGGATTAGTTACAATACTTGCACAATAATATAAACTATGTATAATTGTCAAGGATATTTTGAAAAATTTATTTTTTGGAGGCATTTATGTCTGGTTATACATTTGGGTTGGATATTGGCAGTAATTCTATTGGATGGGCAGTTTTAGATACTGAAGGCTGTGAAGTTGTTGATGCCGGTGTTCGTATTTTTCAGGAAGGTGTCGGGCGTGATACGAAAGGTTCCGAGGTTTCTAAGAATGAGACGCGGCGGCTTGCTCGTGGCGCTCGGCGGTCACGTCAGCGCCGCAATTACCGCAAGGATAAACTTCTTCGCATGCTGGTACGTCGCGGTATGCTCCCTGGCGATGAAATAGAACTTCAAAAGGTTTTTGATATTGACCCTTATGTATTGCGAAGCAAGGGGCTTACTGAGAAACTGACTGCTCATGAATTTGGGCGTGTGCTTTATCACATCAATCAGCGACGGGGGTTCTGGAGTAACCGCAAAAGCGGTACGTCCAAAGAAGATGGTGTTGTTATCAAGAACGCAAACGCTATCAATGAGGCAATGGAAAATGCTGGCTGTGAAACGATCGGCCAATATTTCGCATCAGTCGATACGCATGAAACAAGGATTCGCGGCAATTATACTTTCCGGTCGATGTATGAGCATGAATTTGAAAAGCTCTGGGAAAAGCAGTCTTCTTTTGACGGGCAGCTTCTCAGCGATGAGTTGAAGAGAGCGATCAAGGATGAGACGATATTTTTTCAACGTCCTTTGAAATGGGACAAAGACACTGTCCGTGATTGTGAGTTGGAGGAAGGTCACAAGTGTTGTCCGAGAGCGAGTTATTTTGCTCGTAAGCTTCGTATTCTGCAAACCGTCAATAATCTTAAGATCAGAAATCCAGAGGGCAGCGAAAGTATTCTTGATGAGGGGCAGCGTCAGGTTATACTCGATGAGCTTAGAATAAAGAAGGAAGTTGCTTTTAACGCAATCCGTAAGAAGCTGAATCTTATGGATACGCAGACTTTTAATCTTGAAGAGGGTTCTGCGGATAAAAAGAATCCCAAGCTCAAGGGCGACGAGTTTAACAGTCATCTTCGAGGCAATAAAGTACTGGGAGCGAAGGCTTTTGATCTACTTGAAGAAAGCGATCTTGTCGAGATAAACGAGCTTGTGATCAATGACGATCTTACCGACGAAGAGGTTATTGAGTCTTTGATGGAAGATCATGGTTTTAGCGAAGAGGATGCTATCGCGGCGGCCAATGTCAGTCTTCCTCAAAAATATTCTCATTTTTCGGAGCTTGCAATTCAGAAACTTCTGCCATACCTGGAAAAAGGTTTTTTGACGGATAAAGCGATAAAAGAGGTCTATGGAAAATCTCAGGCATCTAAGAAGATAGAAAAGTTTGACCGTTTGCCTTTGCCTGATGACTTAAGAAATCCGATTGTCAATAAGGCTCTGGTCCAGGTGCGAAGGGTTGTTAATCTCTTGATAAATGAATACGGCAAGCCTAAGGATATTTTTGTTGAGATGGCGAGGGATGTTAAGGGTTCCAAAAACGAGCGTGATGAAATTCGGCTTAAGCAATGGAAGCTGGAGCAGGAAAACGAAGCTGCGAGGCAGGAGCTTATTAAAATGAATATTGTCCGGCCATCGCGTAACGATATTATAAAATATAAACTCTGGCAGGAGTGCGGGATGGTTTGTCCGTATACGGGGAAAGCTATCAGCCAAAACGATCTTTTCGGAGAGAATCCGGTATTTCAGATAGAGCATATTCTGCCGTATTCACGAACGCTGGATGATGGGTACATGAATAAGACATTATGCTGTGTGCATGAAAATATTGACAAGGGTAATCTGACGCCTTATGAATATTACGCGGAAAGCAAGCCGAAGCAGTATGAAGAGGTTTTGCAGCGTATTGCCAAACTGCCGTACCCTAAACGCAGGCGATTTCTTCAAAAGGAAGTTGAGCTGGACAATTTTATTCAACGGCAGCTTAATGATACCCGCTATATTACTAAAGAGCTTGTTCGTTACCTGAAAATGCTTGGTGTTACTGTATTTGGTACTAAGGGGCAGGTTACGTCGGAGCTTCGTCATCAGTGGGGTCTTAACGATATTCTTGACTACACAGGCGCCGGGCTTAAGAATCGTGACGACCATCGGCATCATGCCGTTGACGCCGCGGTTACTGCATTGACACGTAATAAGCATTTAAAGGCCCTGGCAAAAAGTAAGTACTCTAATTCCAACGATTCTCAGTTTGGTCCGCCCTGGCCAGAGTTTCGCGGGCAACTGGAAGATAAGGTCAATAAGATAAATGTTTCGCATCGGGTGACTCGTAAGGTTTCGGGGCAGCTTCATGAGGAAACGGCATACGGTCCAACAGGTCTGGAAGATGAAAAAGGGCAGGATATATTTGTCTATCGCAAGGGGCTTGAGGCTTTGACGCCGAAGATGGTTGACAAGATAGTTGACCCGGTCGTTAAGGAGATAATTAAGGACAGGTTGAACGAGCACGGAATCGATGTCGACAAGAAGCCGGGCAGTATTCATAAAAGCGTCTGGGAGAAGCCTTTGTATATGAAAAGTATAAACGGTAAAGGCCCGCTGATCAAGAAAGTTCGCATACGCGATGTATTTAACAATATGATTCCTATCAAGGACAAGTCGGGTAAACCATACCGGTATGTTGCTTCGGGAAACAATCATCATATCGAGATTTTTGAGTACACAGACAAAAAAGGAAATCTGAAACGCGAAGGTAAGGTTGTGTCGATGTTTGAGGCTGTCAATCGCAAGCGTGACAACAAACCGGTAATCTGCCGGGACTGCGGTGATGGTAAAACGTTCGTTTGTTCACTCGGCAAGAACGAATTGTTTATGCTGGAAGTTGAAGAAGGTGTTTTTGTACTTCACCGTATACAGAAATTCGATCAAAAGGGCAGCATTATTCTTCGTCCTCATACTTATGCAGGTCAGGTGAGCGACACTGATAAACCTCCGCTTATTCAGCGAAAGTCTGCAAATACTCTAAACGGGTATAAGGTAACGGTTGATCCAATCGGGAGGATTTTTCGGGCCAATGATTAAGTGGCCTGTTGATTTTGCCGATATGTTTTCAGGAGTATCACGGCATGATCAAAAGGGTAATTGAGATTTCACAGGCTAAAACTTTTCTGTCGATAAAGCTTGGCCAACTTATCATCTCGCGGGACAGGGAGCAAGTGGCTTCTATTCCGTGTGAGGACATAGGAGTTTTGCTGGTCGACCATTCAGGCGTAACTTATACGCATTCGGTTTTTACTTCGCTTTTAGCGCATGGTGCGGCGGTTGTGTTGTGCGACGGTACGCATCATCCTGCGGGTATGCTTTTGCCTCTTGAAACAAACACTGTTCAGAGCGAGCGGTTCCGTTTGCAGACAGACGCCGGAGAGGCGGTTAAAAAGCGTTTGTGGCAGCAGGTGATCAAAGCGAAAATTGCTCATCAGGCCCATCTTTTAGGTGACAATGAAAAAGCGGTACACGCATTAAACGGAATGCGTAAGCGTGTGCGTTCGGGTGACCCTGACAATGTTGAGTCGCAGGCTGCAAAGCGGTTCTGGGGGGCATTTTTGCAGGGTATTGAATTTCGGCGTAATCGGGACGGGGGGCATCCTAATCATCTGCTCAACTATGGATACATGGTGATGCGTGCGGCAGTAGCGAGGGCGATCTGTTCGGCGGGACTTTTGCCTACTTTCGGCATTCATCATCGCAACCGTTACAACGCCTATTGCCTTGCCGACGATATGATCGAGCCATTTCGCGGGTTTGTTGAGCGGCGGGTTCGTGAGATTTGCAATAGCAGCGATGGTGAGGTTGAACTTGATCAGCATGTCAAGGCGTCTTTGCTTGGTATTCTTTACGAGCCTGTGGTGATTAGCGGACTTAAGGGGCCTCTTATGGTCGGTCTGCACCGGACGATGGCTTCTTTGGTGAGGTGTCTGTCGGGGGAGCAAAAAGAATTGGATTTGCCGGAATTATGATAGAATCGGGGTACAGAGCTTTGTGGATACTGGTAATGTTTGATCTTCCGACAGATACGAAAAAAGCCCGTAAAGATTATGCTTTTTTTCGTAAAAGTCTTATGAAAGACGGGTTTACTATGGTACAATATTCGGTGTATATACGGCATTGTGCCAGCGAGGAAAACGCTGATGTTCATGATAAACGAATCAAAAATATTCTGCCTCCTGACGGAGAAGTTCGGATACTTACAATTACTGACAAACAGTTTTCGAGGATGCAGATTTTCTGGGGAAAAATGCGCAAACCAACCCCGCCTCCGCCGCGTCAGCTCGAATTATTCTGACCGGTTTTTGACGCAAAGCCTTGCTCTTGTTGGACTTATGGAAAAGGTATTGTAACTAATCCATGCCTGAGAGCAAGCCACAACAGACTGTTTTGTTTTTGGTTTTGATACATAATTGTAACTAATCCATGCCTGAGAGCAAGCCACAACCGACGAACGCCTGCGACTATAACGATATGAATTGTAACTAATCCATGCCTGAGAGCAAGCCACAACAAAACAGTGCGGCTAACGGCTAAAGGCTAAATTGTAACTAATCCATGCCTGAGAGCAAGCCACAACAATATTCTAATTTTCTTTCGTGTGAATGGGGGGGGGGGGGGGGGGTAATTGTTTTTGTGGGTTTTTGGGCACCCACAAGGGGTGCCTCTACCAGGCTATTGAAAAAAATGAGGACTTTTTGAGTATTGTGGAATCTTTTCTTGTATATTGGCGGTGAACGTTGTATAATATGAGACGCTGGTGATTTTGGTGATTGGGACGGGTTCGGGTCAGTTTAAGTTTCGTAACTTCAGTGGTCAATTTAGGAGATAAGGTATGTTGAAAAGTGGTTTATTATCGGACTTTGGCGGACAGGTTTTTATTATTGCATTATTGGTTCTTTTTTCTGGTTCTGTTTTTGGGGCGGGAGTCTATGACGGGGGAAACGGTACTGCGGAAAATCCATTTAAGATACGGACGGCTGCGCAGATTGACGAACTTGGCAACCATGAAGAGGACTGGGGTAAGTGTTTTGTTTTGACCGATGATATTTCTCTTGGGGGGAAGTATTATTATTCGGCAGTTATTGCGCCGCATAAAAAACGATTGGCGGGACCTTTTAACGGCAAGGCGTTTTCGGGAGTTTTTGACGGTGCCGGACATGTGATAAGAAACATGTGGATCGATGCCGAAGACGCACAGAATAATAATTACCTTGGCCTGTTTGGAAAGATAGCCGGTTCTACGGCAGTGGTTAAAAACCTGAGTCTGCAGAATTTCTATATTTTTAACGGGCATTATTCCACTTATTGCGGGGGGATATGCGGTTATAATAAATCCGGCACGATAAGCAACTGTTATGTCAGCGGTTCGATTTACTGCCATTCAAATCTTGGCGGTATTTGCGGGTTGAATAATGAAGGCGTAATCGATAATTGCAGTGGTTACGCATCATTCGACGATGCAGGGCTTTTGGCGGGGTTTGTCTGCGGAACCAATTTGAACGGAACAATAAGCAATTGCGACACATACGTATATATTTACAGCACGGATTACTCTGACTGCCTTGGCGGTGTTTGCGGAAGCAATGCCGGCGGAACAATAATCAACTGCTATTCATCCGGGCAGGTTATGGCCGGCGAATTATCCGGTTATATCGGTGGTATTTGCGGCAGCAACGGCGGCAGCGGCAATCCTGGCGGGGAAATTACAGATTGCTCCAGTAACTGCTCGATTATCGTTGGGGAATATTCAGACCATATCGGCGGTTTGTGCGGGAGCAACGGCAACAGCGAATATCCGGGCGGGGAAATTACGGGCTGCTATACTACAGGGAATATCTGGGCAGAGGCGAACTCAAGCATTTTCGGCGGTTTGTGCGGTGGGAACTATGAAGGAACCATCAGCGACTGCTATACGAGCGGTTTGGTCCGGGGCGAAGAAAGTTCAAATGTTTTTGGCGGTTTGTGCGGGGGGAACTATAGCGGTTCTATCGTTGACAGCTATTCCGGAGGCTGGGTTAACGGCGGGTATGATTCAGGCTTTTTTGGCGGTTTGTGCGGGGATAATGACGGGGGTGAAATTATCGGCAGCTATTCGACCGGATCGGTTACGGTGGGGGAAGAATCATATTATATCGGCGGGCTTTGCGGTTACAATAGTGATGCTTTGATCTCGGGCAGTTATGCGAACGGCAGGGTTGTGTGCGGAAGCGATTCAAGCAGTGTCGGGGGGCTTTGCGGGGTGAATTATTACGGGGCAATCAAGTATTGCTCGGCTATGGCAGATGTTAACGGGCTTGACTATGTCGGCGGTTTGTGCGGTTTCAGTTATGAAGGTACGATTTCCAACAGCGATGCGAGCGGCTCTGTTTTCGGGGAAGACGGTTCCAGGGCATTAGGGGGGCTTTGCGGGTACAACTGTCGAAGTACGATAACCAACAGTTATTCGGAAGGGTTTGTCAGCGGCGGGGAACTTTCCAGCGGGCTTGGCGGTCTTTGCGGGGATAACGATGAGGGAACCATCAGGAATTGTTATGCCACAGGTG
>JAIPFN010000008.1 GCA_021736615.1 Phycisphaerae bacterium
CGAGATTACCGACAAGACTGATAACCTCCCCGCCGACAAGATTCTTACCGATACGCCTGCCAAGAGCAATAGTCTCAGCAGGAGACGATGTAACAACCTCAAAACAATTATCTTCGAAAGTTCCCATAATAAACAGCCTAGGCCGTCAGGCCGAATCCAAAATTCGTAATTCATAATTCGTAATTGCTTTTAAAGGTGGTCATACCCTTTTGGGGTAATCTCAACGACCGACCCGTTTTTCATCACCATGCTAATCCCGGCTTCTTCCCTGATGACACCAATACTGCTGATCGGCGCCGGCATATCCCACTTGTCGATAAGCTTGTCATATTCTTTCGGATTTAGCGTAAATAGAAGCTCAAAATCCTCACCATCATTCATCGCCGCCGAGAGCGGGTCATCCGATTCCATCGCGGCCATCGAAAGCGGCACATCCCGCCCTTCCAGGGTCGCCCCTACACCGCTCTTATCGCATATCCGCTTAAGATCGCTGCTGATACCGTCCGATATATCCATCATTGAGTTGACCGCCGCGAACTCTGTCAGCCGCAAAGCCTCTTTAACCCTTGGCGTAAAATGCAGATGCTTACCCTTTATCGCCCCGCCGAGCGTACCGGTCACACAAATAATATCACCGACCTTTGCACCGCTGCGCTGAACGGGCAAACAATCGCCCGGTTTGCTGAGCATAGTAATATTGATAGCAAACCTTCCTTCACCGGCCCACGCCGTAATATCGCCCCCGACAAGGTAGCAATCGAACATACTGCCTGCCGAAACAATGCCGGTGTGAAGCTCCCTGAGAGCCTCTGGGGGCGTCTGCGCCGGCAATGCGACCGCGCAAACTGCGCAAACAGGAATCGTCGCCATAGCCGCGCAATCGCTCAGACTCGCCGCCATAGCCTTGTATCCGGCTTGTTCGTAACCGGCCTTGGAAAGCTCGAAATGCGTCCCGTCAAGCAGCATATCCGTCGTAATCAGTACAGACCCACCATCGACGGATATCTGCGCCATATCGTCGCCGATGCCTATTGGAAACTTATCAACCGGACAAGTGCTCTGCTCGGCAAACCATGATGTAATTTTATCTTCTCTGTCACTCATCGTTTCTTAAGCTGCTCCTTCCAGTAGATAACTTCCTCGGCGGTCTGCTCCGGCCCTGCTGCGCCTGCGCTAAGATACTGCCACGTAACATTGCCCGCACCGAGCGAATCGTAAACATCCTCTTCGATGGTCCCGCAAGCCGCCTTAAACTCATCAAGAGGCACGTCACCAAGTTTGCAGCCATTGACCTCACAGCCGGCGACAAGGGCGCCAACAACTCCATGAGCCTCTCTAAACGGCACGCCCTTTTTGACGAGATATTCGGCAAGAGCCGTCGCGTCAAGAAAACCTTCATCAAGCCCCGCCGCGATATGTTTGGTATTGAACTTCATATTGGAAACGATAGCCGCCGCCATATCGACCGAAGCGCTGACCGTATCGGCGGCGTTAAAGACATGTATCTTATCTTCCTGCATATCCCGGTTATACGTCGAAGGCGTACCCTTCAAGATAGTGAGCATCGCTACTAACGACCCATAAACAGAACCCGTCTTTCCCCGGATAAGCTCAAGCATGTCGGGATTACGTTTCTGCGGCATCATGCTCGACGAAGTGCAGTATTTGTCGTCGATAGTGACAAAAGAAAACTCGCTGGACGAATAGATTATGAAATCCTCGGCAAGCCGCGAAAGGTGAGCGGCGATCAGCGAACAGTCAAAAATAAACTCCGCACAGAAATCCCTGTCCGAAACCCCGTCCATGCTGTTTCGCATAATCCCCTTAAACCCAAGCTGACGGGCGGTACTTTCCCGGTCAAGCGGGATGGTAGAACCGGCGACAGCACCGGAGCCAAGCGGGGAAACATTCAGCAGATCGCTGCAATTGCCCAGCCGAATATAATCACGCTGGAACTGCTCGACAAAACTAAGCAGGTAACCGGCGATAACAATAGGCTGTGCCCGCTGAAGATGCGTATACGCGGGCATGGGAGCATTGGTATATTTACCGGCAAGTTTAACCAGTGCCTTTTGCAACAGCGTGATCCGCGCTTGCAAGAGTTCGATCTCATCCCGCATCCACAGCCGGGCATCAGTTGCGACCTGGTCATTACGGCTGCGGCCGGTGTGAAGTTTTTTACCAGCGTCGCCGATCTTTTTGATAAGCGCCGCCTCGATAGCCATGTGGATATCTTCCTCGACCTTGTTGAATTTGAATTTGCCGGACGCGATCTCGTCGGAAATCTCGAAAAGTCCCTTCTTGATCTCCGCAAACTCAGCCTTGGTGATCATCTTCTGATCGCAAAGCATCTGCGCGTGAGCGATGGAACCTGCGATGTCATATTTATACAGCCGCTTGTCATACGACAAGGACTCAACGAAATCAATGGCCAGGTCATCGGTTTCGCCGCTTAGCCGCTTTTCCCAACTTTTACCGGATTTTGCCATAATAAATGCTCCAAAAGCAATATTTCATAAAATTACAGGGGAAATCTTAACGGAAACGCCGGGAAATGTCAATAAATTGTCCTTTGAGCGAGGTATTAGTGAAAAGTGTACCAAAAGTAGTCCATTCTTTACCGGTTTGAAATTGCGACGAATTGCTTATCCACAAATACTCTTTTTTTGAGTTAATTATTGACCTTAAATGAGTCTAAAAATTCAGATACCCTTTTCTCGTCCTGTCCGCCTGTTGGGAACATCGCGATCAGCTGATAAAGTCGTCTGTCATCGAGTATCAGCCTTGAAATGAGAGTCCCTTTTTCCGGGATGTCGACCTGGTACTCTTTTGCAGCTTTGCCGTTGATTTCAAGAATGGTTTCTTGCACAAGTTTTCCCTTAACGTCAGCGACTACACCGTATATGATCCAGCCCAGATTTTCGATGGGGTCGGAAGTTTCAACAAAATCGGCGGGATAATCGCTGTAGCCGACAATAAATCCCAACTCCTTTGAATCAGCGGCAAACATCGTAAAAACAATATCCCCGATCTGGCTCTTAACGGTCTGGGTTATCTTTTCTGGCTTGCCGGGCATAGAAACCGAAAACCGGCCCTCGGCGGACTCAAAAGTCTCAAACTCCTTTAAACCGCCACCACCGCCTTTAAGATAAACTATCCCGGCAGCAGCTAAGACACCGGCACCAACTCCTGCGACCTTCTTCTTCAATGAACCCATGTCTGCTTCTCCTTAATCTAAACACTGTCATCTATGAATGTACACCTGACTAGCAATAATATTTAATCCGAATATCGCTAATAACCGGTAAATAAAGACGCCGCCACTGAGGCAATTATTGCGACAGGTAAAATAAAATGTATTACACTGCCATTTCTTTATATCCAACCATCAAATCCTTCGGCAATTTGATCATACCTTCCAAATGCTGATCCTCGATAGAAAGGTTATGCAGTTTCACTTTTCTAACAGCATGCCAATAAGGCCATCTCAAGGGCCAGAACCACAGCTTGCATACAAACCTTGCATCCCTTCTTGCAGCATTAACAAATTCTTCTTCAAAAGAGAATTCTCTTTCAAGCAATATCGCTCCGCCGCTATTAATTAGAAAATTTTCCGAATACACATGCATTTCCAACCTGTCATCAAAGGTCATATCAGAAAAACTCTGCATATATTCACCAGGCGGTTTTGGCAGAGTTTGCGAGGAAGAATCAGCACCTGTCGTCAGTCCAACGTCATCTGCAAAGATGGTTACAAAATCATAATTTGTCTTTACCTTCTTGTTTTCTTTGATATCATACTGACACACAAAAGAGGGCCTTTCATCATGCTTCCAAGCATATATAGTCATATGAGACATCCCGATCCTGGTTTTATAACATCCCTCGTATTCAAAATTATTAGCCTGACTCCACCTTTGCAAATCCTCTGGAGGTTGCTGTTGACCATCCTTTGCCAAAGACAATTTACACATTGACCTTATGTGAACCACATATAAAAACGACATAACAAAAAAAGAAAAAACTACAAATCCAAGAAACGAAATAAAAATATCCCACATGTTTTACCTTCCTATAATCTATAAATCTATTGAGCTTTAATCTTTTTTCGTTCTTCTCTAGGCCGATGTTTCCATCTTCTGTGGAGCCACCAGTATTGCGTTGGGTCCTGTCTTATGAAATCTTCTGTTGATTTTACGTACTCCTGTGTTATCCACGTAAGCGGGTCGTCCTTGTCTTTCCATTCGTCCGGGAAAATTATGCGGTGGACCTCGATCTCGAAAAAGAAATCGTCGCCGACGCGCTTTGACGAAGCGACGACGATGGGCATATCGTACTGTATAGCCATAAGCCCGATAGATTTATAGGTGCTTGCCTTTTTGCCGAAGAAATCAACGAAGACGCCCTTTTTGCCGGCGTCCTGGTCGGCGATAAAGCCGATAGAGGCATGCTCTGCGATGATCTGTTCCATCTTATCGGTTGCGCCCTTCTTATCGATGATCTTCTGGCCGGTGTGCTTGCGAAGGCTAAGCAGATATTTGTTGATATAGGGATTATCGATTGGCCGGGCGATACTGTAAAGATTAAACCCGAACAGTCCGATCATATACCCCATGATCTCGAAATTGCCGTAATGGGCAGTAAGCATCAAAATGCCCTGCCCGCCCTGCATGAGCCACTTAACCTGCTCGATATTCTTATAACGCGTATACTTTTTCCAGTTATCCCGAGTAACTAGTTTCGACGTATAAAAAATATCGATCACCAGCATAACGATCTGCTGAAAGCTCCGCTTGCCCGTTTCCTGGCACCACTTTTCATCCTTGTCGGGAAAACTCCTGCGAAGATTATCCATCGCGCGAATCCTGCCTCGCTCGTAATGCTGCCACATCTGGCTGCCCAGAAAACGCGCAAACCGAAGATTCGCTTTAACGCTAAACCGAAGCAAAATAAACAAACCAACCCGAAGCGCAGCATAACCGATCCAGTCGATAACCGGATTACGCTTACGATTTTTCTTCCTTCTTCCCATATAAAAAATTCTATAAAACGCGGGAGCGTAAGCTCACCGACAATTAATATTGTTTCGGCCTCAACGTACCTGAATTTGATGTTGGCTAGAAGCCAACATCACCGCCGCAAAGCGGTCTTCAGCACGTCTTGGGCCTTTTTAACAAATACAAAATTCATACCGGTCCGGGCGTCATCGGGAATATCAGGAATGTCCTTTTTGTTCCGCGCCGGCAATATGACCGTCTTTATCCCGGCACGCTTGGCGGCGATGACCTTTTCCTTAAGCCCGCCGATAGGCAAAACGATGCCCTTTAGCGTAATCTCGCCGGTCATAGCGACAACCGGGTCGATAGGCTTATCAAGCAGCAGAGAAACAAGCGACGTAAATATCGCACACCCGGCACTTGGCCCGTCCTTTGGAACAGCACCGGCAGGTACATGAACATGGTAATCGTAATCGGTAAACTTCTTGTAGTCGATCTTTAGCTTATCGGCGCTGGCCTTGACAACTGAAAACGCCGCCTGTGCACTTTCCTTCATCACATCGCCAAGCTGGCCGGTTATCATAAGCGTACCTTTACCCGGCATGGACGCAGACTCGATAAACAATATATCCCCGCCAAACGGCGTATAAGCAAGCCCGGTCGCAACACCGGGAACCGCGGTACGGAGGGCAAGTTCCGACTCGAACTTATGGGGTCCGAGAATTCTGGAAAGCTGCGATTTACCGACTGTTGCCCGTTTACTCTCGCCTTTGGCGATTTTCGTGGCGACATGCCTGCACACAGAAGCGATGGTCCGTTCGAGATTACGGACGCCGGCCTCGCGGGTATAGCTTTCGGTTATCACATCTATCGCGTCGTCTTTGATCGTCAGAACCTTATTGGTAAGGCCATGCTCTTTAAGCTGTCTCGGAACAAGGTACTTCTTAGCGATAAGCAGTTTTTCCCTGGCCGTATAACCGGGCAGTTCGATAACCTCCATCCTGTCCTTCAGGGCGTGCGGAATAGGCTCGGTATAGTTCGCCGTACCTATAAACATCACATTGGAAAGGTCGAACGGCTGATCAAGGTAATGATCGGTAAACGAATTATTCTGTTCCGGATCGAACACCTCAAGCAGCGCACTCGCCGGATCGCCTCGAAAGTCCTGACCGATCTTGTCAAGCTCGTCGAGCATAAACACCGGGTTCCTGCTGCCGCACTTGCGAAGCTCCTGCAAAATCCTGCCCGGAAGCGCACCGATATAGGTTCTGCGATGACCGCGAATATCCGCTTCGTCGCGAATACCGCCAAGCGATATACGAACAAACTCACGCCCCATCGCCTTTGCTATGGATTTACCCAGACTGGTCTTACCAACTCCGGGAGGGCCTGCAAAACAAAGTATCGGGCTTTTGCCTTTTGGGTTAAGCTTGCGGACGGCAAGAAACTCCAGTATACGCTTTTTAACTTTAAGTAATCCGTAATGGTCGCGGTTAAGTATTTTTTCTGCCTTGATAATATCAAGCATATCCTTAGTCTGACTGGCCCACGGCAATTCGCACATCCAGTCCAGATACGTCCTGATAACCCCGTACTCCGGACTAGCCGCCGGCACTTTCGACATACGGTCAAGCTCACGAAAAGCCTCGAACGCCACATCGTCCGGCATCCCGGAATCCATGATTCGAGTGTGCATCTCTTCAATCTCTTCGCTGATGCGGTCGGTCTGCCCTAGTTCTGCCTGAATAGCCTTAAGCTCTTCCTGGAGGAAATACTCACGCTGACTCTTATCGATAGAATCGCGTACCTGGCCCTGCAGTTTATGACTAAGCTCGAGCACTTCAAGCTGACTGGCAAGCGCAACGGAAACCATCTCCACCCGCTTTGTCATATTCGTCTCTTCGAGTATCGCCTGTTTTTCACCTACGGGAATATTCAATGTCGCGGCAAGAAAATCCACCAGCGCAGAAGGTTCCTGAATATTATCCAGCAAAACCAAAGCCTCTTCCGGAATATTCGGGCTTAATGAAACCACCCGCGCGGCATTATGGCGAACATTTACAAGCATCGCGGCGAGCTTTTTTGTCACCCTGGTCTTTTTGCCATTGATCATCGTCACTTTCGCCCGGATATACGGTTCAGTAGCGATTATCTCATCTATCTTGAAACGGACGATACCATGAACGATAACATTGATCGAACCCTGCGGCATTCTGATAACCTTAAGCACCGAAGCGGCCGTACCGACCCTGAACAGATCGTCCGGGCCGGGGTTTTCCACAGAAGAGTCTTTCTGAGCGACAAGCCCGAAAACCGTCTCATGCGGTTCAACCTGCTCGATCAGCCTCTTGCTCCTGTCGCGCCCGATAGCCAGCGGCATAACAGTTCCCGGAAAAGCCACCGCACTGCGGATAGGAAGAATACCGATCTCTTTGGACAGGGTAAACTTCCCCTCACCACTGTCAGAGTTGCCATTTTCGCCCTTTACAAAAGGCTCTAAATCTACAAAATCCATAAGTCTCATGAAATACGACCTGAAAAAATAAATTACATATTAGAAATACGACCAAAACTACCCCTTCGGGGGCATAATAGTGATAATAATACTACAGAATCGTCTCACGTGCAAATAATAAAACCCCCAAATCCACCACTAACCTCACAACCGGCACAAATTGGCTTTCACTTCCGGTGACTTTCGCAAAAAAAAAG
>JAIPFN010000009.1 GCA_021736615.1 Phycisphaerae bacterium
AATCGGAGCTTTCTAAGCAAGTGAGTATGGGGACCAGCTCAATTAACGGTATTATCGACCGACTTGAAAAAAAGCAGTTAGTGATCCGACAAAGAGACACAAAAGACCGGGCACGGGTATTTGTTACGATAACAGATGCCGGAAAAGAGAGAACCCAATCCGCCCCCTCGCTGCTGCAGGAACGTTTTTCAGATGCCCTGCGTAGCTTGCCGGAACTTGAACAGGCGGCTATCGCATTGTCACTGGAGCGGGTGGTTGAATTGATGGAAGCGCAACACCTGGACACCTCGCCTAATCTCATACCTAATTCTCAAATTGACGACAAGGGAGAACAAAACTAATGACTATTAAAACGATTCGACACTTAAGTAAAAATCAAAAACATATTATTGAAACGATAGATATCGCCACAACAACGGCTCATTGGCGTGACTGGAAATGGCAAATGAAGCATTGTATCCGAGACCTGGATACGTTTCAAAAGCTACTGGGAGTCGAACTGCCTGAGAAAACGCAGGAAGCGTTTAAGCAAACCGTTAAAAAATTCCCGATGTCTATCACACCATACTATCTATCCTTAATGGATACCGAAAATATTGAAAATGACCCCGTGTTTAAACAGTCATTTCCATCACCGTTGGAACTGGTCCTATCAAAGTCTGATATGCTAGACCCATTGCATGAAGACAAAGACAGTCCGATTCCCGGGTTAATGCATCGATATCCGGACAGGGTGTTGCTTATGGTCAGCAATAAGTGCTCTATGTATTGCCGGCATTGTACGCGAAAAAGGCAGGTGGGCGATGTTGATTCTATTTCAAACAAAAGTCAGATCTCTAAGGGCATTGAATACATAAGGAAAACACCTCAAGTACGCGACGTGCTCTTGAGCGGCGGTGATCCTTTTTTGCTTTCTGATGAAAGACTGGATTGGATCCTCTCTGAACTTCGCAGCATTGAACACGTTGAGATCATTAGAATTGGAACGCGTACACCTGCCGTGTTGCCGTATCGTATTACCAATGACCTTGTTGACATACTCAAAAAGTATCACCCACTTTGGATCAATACACATTTTAATCATCCGCGAGAACTAACCCATTCATCAAGGCAGGCGTTGGCTAAGTTGGCCGATGCGGGAATTCCACTGGGGAACCAATCGGTCTTGTTGGCAGGAATTAACGACTGCCCAAGAATAATGAGATCGCTGGTCCATAAACTGGCCAGTAACAGGGTCAGGCCTTATTATCTTTACCAGTGCGACCTGTCTCAAGGGCTTTCGCATTTCCGCACCCCCGTGGGAAAAGGCATCGAAATCCTTGAAAGCCTGATTGGCCACACAAGCGGCTTCTGTGTACCGACCTATGTTATTGATGCGCCGGGAGGCGGCGGTAAAATCCCTGTCATGCCAAACTATCTGATCTCATGGTCAACGAATAAAGTGGTGCTGAGAAACTATGAAGGTGTGATCACCACCTACAAAGAGCCGGACTCTTACGAACCGATCTTCTGTGACCGCAACTGTGACGATTGCGACCTTCAACTTGGGCTGGATGATGCCGATGAACGCCGGTCGCTTGGTATCGAGCGATTACTTTCAGATTACAACAAAACAATTTCGCTTGTACCGGCATCCAATGTAAGACATGACCGTAGAGACGATTAAGGCATTTTTATGGAAGATTTTTTCACAACAAGAGTAATAATATATTATTTTTCTGCTATAGTTGCTTTAGCTTTACTCGGAGGTATCGTTCTGCGCGGACGTTTGATTTTTCTTGAAAAAATCAGAAAAAAACGTCTTTCAAAGGTTAAAAGTGAGGACTTGTTGGCTTCACCTATTGACAAAGATGGTGATTACACCAAAATAAAACAGCAGAGCCTAAACAGTCTTGAAAAAAGATTTAGCATAACAAGGCGAGCTCTTTATTTGATACTTATTCCCACAGCTCTCTTCATCGCTTTGATACCTGTTATAGGAAAAATTTCTCCGACAATTATTCCTGTCATCATTGCCTGCAGTTCTGTTATTCTCGGCATTGCTGCTAAGCCATTAATTGAAAATTTTATGTGTGGCCTGGTCCTTTGTTTTGGAAAACTTGCCCGAATAGGTGATATTGTATTAGTCGATAACGAATATGGTACGATTGAAGATGTCACTCTGACACACTGTATAATAAGACGCTGGGACTGGCTGAGGTATGTTGTCCCCAATTCATCAATGATGACCAAAGAGTTTGTAAATTATTCTTTACGAGACAATTATAGATGGGTTTATGTTGAATTCTGGGTTGATTACAGTGCCGATATGGTGATGGTCGAGAAAATTTCAAAGTCATGCCCCATTACAAGCGAGTACTATTCTGGCAAAGAAGATTCGGAATTTTGGATCGTCGAACTTACTCCTCAATCCGCTAAATGCATGGTGGTAGCGTGGGCAACATCGCCAGCAGAAGGCTGGATGCTGAGCATTGATATGAGGAAAAATCTTTTGCTTGAATTTAAAAAACACGGCATACAAACCCACCTGCAAAATATCACATTTCATAATAAGGCAAAGGGCCAAAGAACAGGAGCGTAACTTTGGCATTTGTTGATTATTTAATATTCAGTTTATACATGGCCTGCGTTCTGGCTGTAGGTTTTTATTATTTTTTCAAGAACAAAACCACCGAAGATTATTATGTAGGCAGCAGGTCTATTAAGGCTTCACACGTTGGCCTGTCTATTGTGGCTACCGATGTTGGCGGGGGGTTCTCTATCGGCCTGGGCGGCGTTGGCTTTATGATGGGACTTGCCGGCAGTTGGCTTTTGTTTACCGGGCTTGTGGGCGCATGGCTGACCGCCGTTTTTATTATTCCTAAGATTAAACGCATCGACGCAAAACATAAGTTTTTAACTTATCCTGATTTTTTAAGGTATCGGTATAATGGCAAGGTGGCATTTGTTGCCGCCCTGATCTCTGGCATGGGCTACCTTGGATTTACGGGCGCCCAATTACTGGCCGGGGCCAAACTGGCATCGGCGACCATTATTAAGGACAATCCGTTTGAAATGGACCCCATCACATTTGCCTTGTTGGCAATTGGGATCATTACGGTTCTCTATACTGTTTTTGGCGGGCTAAAGGCCGTCATATATACCGATACCATCCAATGGGCCTTATTGCTTGGCGGATTGATTTTCGTCACGATACCGGCAACGCTCATTAAGATCGGTGGCTTTTCAGCCCTCAGGGAGAACTTACCCGCCGAGTTTTTTTCGCTCAGGAATATCTCAACCGTAACATTTATCAACTGGATGGTAACCATTATTCCGATCTGGTTGATCGGCATGACGCTTTACCAGAGGATGTATGCATGCAAAGATGAAAAAGAAGCAAAAAAAGCCTGGTACATTGCCGGTTTTTTTGAGTACCCCATCATGGCATTTACGGGCGTTTTTCTCGGTATGTGTGCTCGCGTCGTTTTCCCGGATGCCGAAGCGGAGATGGCACTTCCGATGCTGATCAATGACGTCTTGCCCGCAGGGATCACTGGACTTGTCATTGCCACTTATTTCTCCGCTATCATGTCAACGGCCGACAGTTGCCTGATGGCCTCTTCAGGCAATTTTGTAAATGATATTATCGAACGTTATTTTTTCAAAAACATGTCTGCCAGGGCTTCTATTCGGCTCTCAATGATTGCGACGTTCATGATCGGTGCATTGGCCGTTCTTTTAGCGGCCCAGTTTGATACGGTGCTTAAAGCAATTCTTTACGCCTATGCTTTTATGGTATCTGGGTTGTTCATTCCCACCCTTGGAGCCTATTTCTGGAAAAACGCAAGTTCCGCCGGCGCCCTGGCCGGGATGTTAACCAGGGGCATTCTGACACTTCTACTACTAACTAATACTTTAACGCTGCCAGCGTGTATCGCAAAATATGAACTTGATGCCAGTGTGTTTGGCATCCTCGCTTCGGTGATAAGTTTTATCAGCGTGTCTATATTTTGGCCTGATAACACGGGCAACTGTACATTATTCTCTATCGAGGAGGAGCGGGCGTGCTAGAAAGCCGGAAAAAACAGGATAAAATCGAATTGTTTCACGATGCATTAATTCAGCATGGCCCCTTGAGCAATAGAATTTATTTAATGAAGCTGAATAAGGCAAGTCCGGTACCACTCATCGAAGCGATTAAAAAGCTTGCGGAATCGAATCGCTATACCAAAATATTTGCGAAAGTGCCGGCTCAGCACGCTGAGTTTTTTATCCAGTCCGGATACGAGCAGGAAGCGGCGATTCCAGACCTTTACGACGGCCAGGAAGACGCTATCTTCTTAGGCCATTTCCTGGACCCCGAAAGACAAAAAGAAACATCTTTGCTGGAACTTGAAAATATTATCGATTTAGCTCAACAAAAAAGAGGAAGCGATACTCACCCCGGGGCTTTAACCCATGGCGCGATTCTTAGATGTTGCGTTCCGGATGATGCGGTGAGAATGAGTAAAATTTACAAAGAAGTTTTCCCGTCATATCCATTTCCAATTGATGACCCTCACTATTTAATTGACACCATGGCGGAACAGGTTGTATATTTTGGCGTAGAAATTAATAATGAGCTTGTCGCTTTATCCTCCGCTGAAATGGATACGGTATCAAAGAATGTCGAAATGACTGATTTTGCCACATTGCCTAAATTTAGAAGCAAAAGTTATGCCAGCCGACTTCTAAGGTTTATGGAAAATGAAATGAGGGCTCGCGGGATCCAGACCGCTTATACGATCGCAAGAGCCATTTCACCCGGGATGAATATTACGTTCGGAAAAGCAGGGTATACTTACGGCGGCAGACTGATAAATAATACCAATATCGCTGGACAAATCGAAAACATGAATGTTTGGCACAAATTTTTATAGTCGATATCGAATTTCATAATGGGGATATCACAAACCCCATTATCGAAGTCCAGATTAAAACTCTACTCATATTTTCACATTAAGGTTCACGTACGGTTATTTGAGAACATAAAAAAAGCTCAATACAAGGCGAAAAACCTGAATATTGAGCTTTAAAGTAACTGCCCGGGACTGGAGTCGAACCAGCACTGCCTTGCGACAACTAGCCCCTCAAGCTCCTGAACGGTCCGCCCATAAGTAAAAAAACCACTTTTTTAGGGCAACAGAGGGGTTAAATTTTTTTGAAAAAGTCAGAAAATACCATATTTTGCCATACCTCGGAGTGGATTTTCACATTTTTTTCACAGTAAAGTAGGCACCAATCAGAAAACACTTCTTTTCGCGTCAAAATGGCATTTTTGGGTGAAGTCGGGAATATACCGATCTGTTTAAGGCATCGACATATTATTGGAACATGTCGAAGAAATCGTAAAACATCGACATATTCTATTGATATGTTTATGGCATCGACATATAATAGCCGATATGTTTATGAAATGAGAAATATTAAACATATACTAGAGTTAATTAAATATGACGTATAACAGGCCTGGGCCATATAATGATTTACCGCTTTTGCCACCCAAAGTGGACATCGAAAGCAAGCAAATACTAAAAAGATGTATTACCGCAAGGAGCAGTCTAGCTGCCTTGAAACAGGCAGCGGAACTTATCCCAAATCCAACCGTTTTGATTAATACAATTCCTCTACTTGAAGCAAAGGTCAGTTCGGAAATCGAGAACATAGTGACCACGACAGATAAGCTATTTCAATTTGCATCGGGTAATGCCCAAAATGCAGACCACGCCACAAAAGAAACCTTGCGATATAGACAAGCCCTGTATCAGGGATATCAATCAATCCGCCAAAGACCTGTCTGCACTTCTGTAGCGATTGATGTTTGCAGGACTATTCGAGATATTCAAGTTGATGTCCGTAAAGTGCCTGGCACAGCATTAGCAAATGACAGGACTGGTGAGGTAATATACACTCCCCCGACAGGAGAAGGGATTATTCGCGATAAGCTTGCTAACTGGGAGAAATTTGTAAATGAGAACAAGGATATCGACCCGCTGATTCGAATGGCAATTATGCATTATCAATTTGAAGCAATACATCCATTCACTGATGGCAATGGCAGGACTGGGCGTATTCTCAATTTACTATTACTCATTCAAGAAGGGTTGCTTGACATACCAGTTCTGTATCTTAGCAGGTATTTTATAAATAACAAAAATCAATACTACGCTCTCTTAAGAGGCGTCACGGAAAATGAAAATTGGCAGGGCTGGATTTTATATGTTTTAGATGCTGTTGCAGAAACTGCTCAGTGGACTACAAACAAAATTAAAACTGCTCAGGAATTGCTGCTGCATACCTGTGACTACATAAACCAGAAATCACCAAAGGTCTATTCACGTGAACTGGTAGAGACTATTTTTGAACAGCCGTATTGCAGAATTTCTAATATCGTTGATAAAGGAATAGCCAAAAGACAGACCGCATCTACCTATCTCAAAAAACTCGTCGAGATAAATGTACTCAAAGAAATGGATGCTGGCAGAGAGAAAATTTATATTAATCCAAAATTCTTTATGTTGCTGACCCAGGATGAAAATTCCTATGAACCTTTTTCATTGAGATAAATTGTATTCGAACATAAAAAAAGCTCAATACCAGGCGAAAAACCTGAATATTGAGCTTTTAAAGTAACTGCCCGGGACTGGAGTCGAACCAGCACTGCCTTGCGACAACTAGCCCCTCAAGCTAGCGCGTCTACCAATTCCGCCACCCGGGCGATATTATTTTTTACTGTATAAATTTGACGCCAGCGTCATATTTATTTCGATTCATCACACCTTCCGGATCACCAGCGAGCCATTATGACCGCCAAAGCCAAATGAATTACTCATCACATACTGAATATCAGCCTCTCGGGCTATCATGGGCGTATAATCCAGATCGCATCCTTCGCCGGGATGCTCATGGTTGATCGTCGCTGGAATCGTTTTATTTTTGATCGCCAGGGCTGACAATACCAGCTCTACCCCACCACTGGCGCCAAGCAAATGTCCAAGATGACTCTTGGTACTGCTGATAGCCACCTTTTTCGCATGGTCACCAAAGGTCGTCTTGATCGCCTTGGTCTCTGCCGCATCATTTAACTGCGTCCCGGTGCCGTGAGCATTGATGTAATCGATTTGTGTACGATCGATCTTTGCATCCGCCAGGGCCTTGCTCATCGCCCCACATGCGCCCCTGCCATCGGAGGCCGGTGCGGTAATGTGCTCCGCATCACAGGTCATACCAAATCCAACGATCTCAGCGTAGATATTGGCGCCACGTTTCTTGGCGGCCTCATATTCTTCCAATAGAAGAATTCCGGCCCCTTCACCCAGAACAAATCCTTCCCGGTCACGATCAAACGGCCGAGAAGCCGCATGGGGTTCATCATTACGACGACTCAACGCCTTTAACGAACAGAAACTGGCCAAACCAAGACGCGTCAACGCCGCCTCGCTGCCACCGGTGATCATTACATCTTCGTAACCATCGCGGATTAAGTGAAAGGAATCACCAATCGCATGAGTTGCCGCGGCACAAGCGGTAACCACCGCCTTATTCGCCCCGCGAAAACCGAGTTGGATCGCGACATTACCACTTGCGGCATTGACCATCAGCTTGGGCACACAAAACGGACTAACCCGACTTGGGCCCCGTTCGATCAGTTTTCGATGC
>JAIPFN010000010.1 GCA_021736615.1 Phycisphaerae bacterium
GATGGTCTGCTTTAATGAGGAAGAGCCTGCGTGGAACATTACGACGCCGGGGAAATACTCCCTGGCGAGTTTGAGACAGACCTTACGCTCGTCTTCGGTCATTGAAAAGAACTCAGCGGTGGTTCCGTTGACGAGAATACGCTTTACACCCTGTGCGGCGAGCATATCAAGGTGCTCGATGAACATCCGCTTGTCGATCTTGTCATTTTCGTCAAACGGGGTGGTGATGGGAACGACAAGGCCCGACAGGTCTGCAGCTAATCCGACAAGAATTTCCTCTGAGGATCCTCGCCGAGCCTGGCGGCCTTTGTATGTCACGTGTGTTTTGTACTTATGCATTGAAATCCCAAAAACAAAACGCCTTGGCCGTAAATTTGAGTTGAGTCAGGCACCTATTTGGAACCGGTACGCCTCAGGTAGTTTCCGGCAAGTCAGGTAACATTTTATAGTCGAAATTTCCTCTTATGTCAAGTGTAAATTTAAGTATCATACCAGGCATATCCGCGATTAAGTTTTCAATTTTTTTATTTTTTTTGTAGAAAAATCAAAATTTAATGATACATTTTTGCTTAAAGCGCGTCTTAATAATGGTACTGTGACCGATTTTAGAGGGAAAATAACGGGCATGCCATGAATAATAAACATATAAACCTATTATGTGTAAATACTTATGGAAGATGGCGACAAACTAGATCTTATTATCGAGGCCTCAATTTCCGGCAACGAGATAGCGAAAGAAAAACTGGTGAAGTATGTTTCTGCGCGAATCGAGACGTACATTTATCGAAGTACGCTCGACAGGGATGTTACAGGGGATATTTCGCAGGAGGTTTACTGCAAAATGTTTGATTCGCTGGACAGACTAAGAGATTTTAACGCATTTTGGCCATGGCTTTACCGGATCTCGTTGAACTGCATAAATACTCACTACAGGTCTAAATACAGAGCTTCAAAACACTTTAACCTTCACGATGAGTTGCTGGATTCGATAGTCAGCGACAGCAAAACGTCCGAATCGGACTTGTTAAAAAAGGAACTCGGTCAAGCCGTCATCAAAGCCGTCGCAACTCTTAAGCCCAGTCAAAGACAGATGGTCACCCTACGGTGTTTCGAAGATATGTCGTTTAGAGAGATCAGTGAAATCGAGCAGACTACCGAAATTTATGCTCGCGTTGTATTTCACCGGGCCATCGAAAAATTGCGTCTTGCCCTAAAAAAACAGGGTTTCAGCAAGGCGTCTCTTGTGCTGGCACTTTCGTTGTTCGGCAAATTGACGGCTTCTTCGGAGGCAGCAGCTGCAGCTACGAGCGTTACGGCAGCGAGTATTACAGGTGCCGGGGCGGCGAAAGGTTCGGTTATTGCCGCAAAAATCGCAAAATCCGTAGGGGCAATCTCGGCACACCATGTAAAAGTCGGGGTCGTTTCCGTCTCCGTCGCCGCTATTATAACAATATTGTTGACAATAGGAACTCTGCGATCAAACGTTACCAGTATGCACTTTTTCGTTCAAGGGGTTAGACCTATAGATAATCCCGTTGCCGGAAGTAGTTCTTCGTCGTCGCCTTCGACTCCTCCTTCTTCTTCTTCTTCTTCTTCTTCATCATCGGCATCTTTTGGTCCAGACCGTGCAAAAGTCGAATATCGGACAATGGGTGCATACGAAGATAAGATCATTATGCCTGACGGTCCGGACGGGGCAATGCTTCGTTTTTCGCAGAGATGGAACATAAAAAAGACCGGCAAACTGTGTTCATGGCTACAGGACGGAAGCGGCAACTACTATTACGCTTCATATGAGAATAAAATACACATTTACAACGAACCCCTGCGAATGCCTATTTTGCCGACTGATCCGCCGGAATTTGTTGAGTTTTTTCATTCTCAGGTCGGTTATGATTCCCGTGTTAGTAATAATTATAAGTTCTTCAGCGGACTGTTAAAGTCCAGAATTGACAACCGTGTCTCCAAAGTTCCCGATTTCAAGTCCGAGTATGAATACAATACTCTGGAAGTGGCCGATTTGGCCAGCACCTGGCCAAAAACTGATGACATAGTCGATGAGCGGGATGAAATGCACAAACGGGGCTGGACCTCTTTTGAGGTCGATGGCCTGGTAAACGGAAAACCGGTAACGGGGCTGGGGCAGATTCCATTTACCTATGACATGTACGCCGATCACAAACCATGGATTTCCATCAAGGCCGACAAAGATGTCTACATTGATTATCCCGGGGCGTTCGCCGGTGCCATCAGCGACAATGAGGTTCTGATATTTGAAAAAGAATCTTTCTTCGAAGGTTTTAGTCGCCCCTGGCAGGGCATTCCATGTATCGATTCTGTAATGCGAGACGCGGCGAAACGACGTTTACGATTTACTCTCCAGCAGAAGAATAACAAGGCAGAAGTGACGGTGTTCGTCGATACAATGCGAGGAAAAATGAAGATCGTTTACGGTATCGACAGGGAGGCAGATGTTATAGACAGCATACTATACTACAAAGACAATGACGTCATCGGTCAATTGTATTTTAAATACATGCAGGATGCGGCAAGCGCAGAAGATGAAAAATTCACTCCGCCTCACACCGACATTCCGGATAAAAAAGGAGTAAGCCCGGTTACTCCGTGGCTGGTAACGCTCGCAATTAATATTTAATTGCGTTGGCATGGACCGTCCAGTTTGTTTGGCACTACCTTACTCAAATCGACCTATTCGGTCGGTTTGAAATGCATAATGTCTATTGTATGATTTATAATGAAGGATTCAGTCTTATTCTATCTTCACTGTCATTTCGGGCCTCCTTATGCTTTAATTGCTTAAAAAACGCCAATCTTTTACAAAATAATGGTTTCATTTCTTTCAGACTTCCCTTATAATCCCATTTTCGATAAAACTTATTAAGGGAATGATTTGTTGGAAAATGGTCAAATTTTCACAGGATTGACGCTTGAATTCAGGGTCGCGTATATTGGCTGCGGCTGCGGAAACACCCCCTTTGCATTTTGTCAGAATCATTTCATAAACCCTTGCGAATTTAGCAGGATTGAATATATTAATATTAAGTAAGCAATAGTAACTTTTATTTGAAAGTGAGTGTTTGGTATGAAAAAAGAAGCAATTGAACAGGCTTATGAACTGGCAAAACAACAGTATGCGGCAATCGGTGTTGATACCGAAGCGGCTATGAAACAGCTTGAGACCGTTCCGGTTTCCATGCACTGCTGGCAGGGCGATGACGTCGGCGGATACGAGCATGTCGGCGGCAGCGAACTTAGCGGCGGAATCCAGGCAACGGGTAACTATCCCGGCAAGGCCCGCACGATCGATGAGCTTCGCGGCGATATCGAAAAGGCACTTGCGATGATCCCCGGTAATCACCGTCTGAACCTGCACGCATGTTATATCGACAACGGCGGTAAATTTATCGACCGTGACGAAATGAAGCCTGAGCACTTCCAGAGTTGGATCGACTGGGGCAAAGGCAAACTTCACGGTATGGATTTCAATCCCACTTATTTCTCGCATGATAAAGCGGCTGACGGTTTTACGCTGAGTCATCCGGACAAGGCTATCCGCGATTTCTGGATCGACCACGGCAAAAGATGCCGTAAAATCGGTGCTGAAATGGGTAAACAGTTCGGTACGACTACCGTTACCAATTTCTGGATTCCTGACTCGTATAAAGATACTCCGGCAGACCGTGTTTCTCCTCGTGAACGTCTTGCCGATTCGCTTGACAAAATCTTCGCCGAAGAGATCGACCCGAAACTGCACCTTGACGCTGTTGAATCCAAGCTGTTTGGTATCGGCGGTGAAAGCTATACTGTCGGTTCGCATGAGTTCTACATGGGTTACGCAGTTTCCCGTCAAAAGCTTCTATGTCTCGATGCCGGTCACTATCATCCGACCGAAATGATCTCCGAGAAGATTTCTTCTGTTATGATGTTCTGCCCGGAACTTCTGCTGCACGTCAGCCGTCCGGTTCGCTGGGACAGTGACCACGTAGTTTGCTTCGACGACGAACTCCAGCAGATCGCCAAGGAACTTGTTCGCAGCGGCAAGCTCGACAAGGTTCATATCGGTCTTGACTTCTTCGACGCGAGCATCAACCGTGTGGCTGCGTGGGTTATCGGTACGCGTAACATGGTTAAGGCACTGCTGTTCGGTATGCTCGAGCCTATCGCAGACATCCGAAAAGCCGAACTGGAAATGGACTTCACCAAACGCCTGGTTATGTTCGAAGAGCTTAAGTCTCTGCCATGGGCGGCTGTGTGGAACTACTACTGCATGAAGCAGGGCGTTCCGGTTGGTCTTGACTGGTTTGCAGAAGTTAAGAAGTACGAAGATGACGTTCTTAGCAAACGCTAAGCATTAAGGGAACCTTTAACAAGTATGTTGTTTCAAATCAGGAGTAACGTATGACTAATCTATTAGCAAACGCGACCAACCCGGCTATAGGGATTATGATCTTTATGATCGGCGGTCTGGCAGGTGCGATCTTTTATATGCCCCTGAAAAAAGTCAAGAACTGGGCATGGGAGAGCTACTGGATGATCTATGCGGTTTTCGGACTGTTGATCGTTCCATGGATTCTCGCACTGACAATGTCGCCGAATGTTTTCGATGTCTTAAAAGAGGCGCCGAAAAATGAGATATTATATTGCTTTATCTGTGGTGCGTTATGGGGATTCGGCGGACTTACATGGGGTCTGATGATCCGGTACCTCGGTGTTGGGCTAGGCCTTGCACTCGGTTGCGGTATCTGCTCGGCTGCTGGAACTCTCATCCCGCCGATGCTTAAAGGCTCGGAGGCAATTTCTGCTATGTTTACAACCACTTCCGGCATAGTTTCAGTTATCGGTGCACTGGTTTCGGTTGCCGGTATTGTCTTTGTCGGAATGGCAGGGATGTCCAAGGAAAATGAACTGCCTGAAGAAGAAAAGAAAAAGGCAGTTGCCGAATTCGACTTTAAGAAGGGTATCATCGCGGTGCTGTTTTCGGGTCTTATGAGTTCGGCAATGAGTTTCGGTTTGCAGGGCGGCGGAGAAATTGAAAAGCTCGCATTGATAACCGAACCATTTACTACTGTTGCCTGGAAGGGAATGCCGGTATTAGTGGTCGTTCTTCTCGGCGGTTTCGTGGTAAATGCCGGATGGTGTCTTATCTTGAATATCAAGAACAAGACCACAGGCGACTATGTCAAGACGAGTTCGCCGATACTTCCGAACCTGATCTTTGCCGGTATTGCCGGTACCATCTGGTGCTCACAGTTTATCTGCTTTAAGACTGGCGAGCCTCAAATGGGCGATACGTCGTATATCGGCTGGGCGGTTTTGATGGCTAGTGCAATTTTGTTCAGCCAGATACTCGGTCTGTTTCTTGGCGAGTGGAAAGGTACCAGCAAAAAGACCATGTCGCTTCTTGGTATCGGCCTGTTTTTGCTTGTAATCTCTGCAATTGTCGCAGGTTACAGCGGCCACATCGCAGCAAGCGAGAAGACACCGATAATAGATGTTCCGGCAGTTGTTGCTGAGCTAAATAAAACATTGTAAGAGTTTCTGCCATGTCATTAAGCTGCAATGATGGAGTTAAATAACAAGCGGAGCCCGTCGTTACAGGTGGGCTTCGTTTTTTGTTTTTAATCATTAGGGATGCAAATGTTTGATTTCGATTACGCCAGGGGTGTTATTGAGTGCGAGGCGAAAGCTATCGAGTCGCTTGTTAAGGTTGTCGACGGCGAGTTTGCTCGTGCGGTCGAGGCGATGTTTAATTGCAGCGGTTCGATCATTGTCAGCGGGATGGGCAAGGCGGGGATCATCGGCAATAAGATCAGCGCGACGCTTGCGTCGACGGGGACTCCGAGCCATTTTCTGCACCCGGCAGAGGCTATTCATGGTGATCTTGGAAGGGTCCAGCAGAACGATATTGTGCTTGCTCTCAGTCACAGCGGCGAAAGCGAAGAGATCATTCGCCTGATTGACGCGATCAAACGCAGAGAAATAAAACTTATTGCCATCACCGGAAACTGCGAGTCTTCGCTGGCAAAATACAGCGACATTGTGATATGCATGGGACAGCTTAAAGAGGCCGGGCCATTTGCGATTGCTCCGAGCGTTTCGACGACGTGCATGCTTGCATTGGGCGATTCGCTGGCGTTTACCATCATGAAGGCCAGAAACTTCAGCAGCGAAGACTATGCGAGATTCCATCCGGGCGGGGCGATAGGGGCGAGCCTGATAACCGTCGAGCAATCGATGATGTTCAAGAAGGGCGAGAAACTTCCGCTTGCTCAAATAAGCGATACGGTCGGCGATATGTTCGAAAAACAAGCCGGGCTGAAAAGACGCGGAGCTGTCATGGTCGTGGACGCCGCCGGCAAACTGGCAGGGATTATTACCGATGCCGATCTCAGGCGCGCGGTCGTCAGTAAGAAATCGGAACTGTTCGACACGAAGGTCAGCGAGATAATGACTCCGGACTGTAAGCGGGTTACCGGCGATACGCTGGCCGCAGAGGCGATGGCGATCTTCCATAAGTTCAGGATCGACGATCTGCCGGTTGTAGATGAAAATGACAAACCTGTAGGCCTTATCGACGTTCAGGATGTTGTGACATTAAAGGTCGTTTCGTAACAAAAAAAAACAGCCGAACAGATCAATCGACCGGCCCGGCTGTTTTCAATAATAAATAATCAATCATCAATAATAAATCAACGAACCATTACCTGTCCTCCGTCTACTACCAGTGTCTGGCCGGTGATCATTCTGGCTTTGTCGCTTGCAAGGAATACTACTGAGTTTGCGATGTCCTGGCCGAAAATCTCTTTGTTGAGTATCGTTTTGCTGACGTAGAATGGTATGACCTCATTGGGCTTGATGCCGTATTTTTTTGCACATACCTTGATGTATTCGGGGTTCCATATCTTTGAGCCTTCGAATACGTTGCCGGGGCAAATCGAATTTACGCGAATGCCGAACTGGCCGAGTTCCATTGCCCAGCCGCGTGACATGTGTATCTGTCCGGCTTTGCCGGCGTTGTAGGGAGTATTGTTTTTGCTTGCGTCCAGTCCGGTCTTGGAGCTGATGGTGACTAAATTGCCGCCGATGCCTTGTTTGATCATTGTTCTGGCCGCGTATTTTGCCATAAGGAAATAACCGGTGAGGTTGACTTCGTTGGCGAAACGCCACTTGCCCGCTTCCATGTCGACGAGTGCTCCGGCAGGTGCCATACCTGCGGCGTTTACGAGTATGTCAAGCCCGCCAAAATCATCAACGATCTGATTGAAACCGGCTTCGACGTTTGCTTCGTCTGTGACATTGCACTTGATGACGACGGTGTGTGCGCCGGCGATTTCGTTTTGGATTTCCTGCTGAGCCTCTATTGCGGCATTCTCGTCGATGTCTGCAAGGGCGACCATGGCGCCTGCACGGGCAAGACCTATCGCGATGCTTTTTCCGATACCGCTGCCTGCACCTGTAACTACCGCGATGCGGCCGTCGAGGTCGCCTGCACCTGCGCCGGCTGCAAGGGCTTTTCTAAATGCCTCTGATTCCCACTTGTCAATGAAGTCCTTCTGCATTTTGGTAAGGGATGAAACTCCGCCCATCTTGTCGGCGTTAGTGCGAATAAAGAGGGAACTTGTTACGATCTCGT
>JAIPFN010000012.1 GCA_021736615.1 Phycisphaerae bacterium
GTTGAAATTGACGCCAGTCTTACAGCCAGCGTCGATGAAGCAAAGGGCAGGATCGTTTGCCCATGGCCGCACCCGGCAAGTTTCTATAAAAGGCTGACAACCATAACAGATGCCGAATCAGGCGAGCAGATCACCTGGTCCGATCTTAATATTCATATGATTGCAGAGCACGGTTTCTTTGAAGGACGAGGTTCGGAAATGCGGGTCGAACCGGAAAAACTGATCAGGCTTCTGTTTTGCAGATAAGCAAAAATTATAGAAAAACGTTCACAGGAAAGGAGTATTACGATGCCGGAAATTTACCCTTCGGTTGACAAGCAGGAGATGATCTGTGCAGAACTGCCCGGCCACCCCTGCGGACTTGTCGTTTTTGGTGCGTCGGGAGACCTTACCCGCCGGAAAATAATTAACAGTCTTTTCCAGCTTTTCGTACGAGGCCTGCTTTCCAAAAAGTTTTATTTCCTCGGCTGCGGAAGAAAGGAATTTTCAGACGAAGAATACAGAACTATCGTAGAGAAATCTATCGAAAGGGATCGAGCCTCCGACGCCCAGGTAGCCGAATTCCTCAAGCTCTTTCATTTTATTACAGGCAGTTATGATGACCCGGATTATTATATTTCGATAAAAAAACGCCTCGCAGAACTTGACCAGGCCCACTCCGTTCCCGGCTGCCGGATATTCTATCTATCCGTACCCCCTTCTCTTTATGGCAACATCGCCGCAAATCTCGGTGCCGCTTCGCTTTCGCATACCAATTCGCCCTGCTGTGAACTGCAGCCCAGACTCATCGTAGAAAAGCCTTTCGGCCGTGATCTGAAAAGTGCCGCAGAGCTTAATAAAAGCATCAGCGACCATTTTGACGAATCGCAGATATACCGCATCGACCATTACCTCGGCAAAGAGACGGTGCAGAATATTTTGATGTTCCGGTTTGCAAACGCCATCTTCGAGCCGCTCTGGAACCGCAATTACATCGACAATGTTCAAATCACCATCGCCGAATCCCTCGGCGTCGGAGACCGCGCCGGTTACTACGACAAGTCCGGCGCTCTGCGTGACATGTTCCAGAATCACATGCTTGGCATGCTTTCGCTAGTTGCCATGGAGGCCCCTACTTCTTTTGACGCCGACCGCGTGCGCAGTGAGAAGGTCCGCCTGCTGCGATCGATAAGACCCATTAAACCGGAAGATGTCGACAAAACAATAGTCCGCGCCCGCTACACCGCAGGTAAACTCGGCCAGGAAAAGCTCCGAGGATATTTGCAGGAAAATGGCGTCGCACCAGATTCAACAACTGAAACCTTTGTCGCCGCGAAATTGTTCATCGATAACTGGCGTTGGAAGGATGTTCCGTTTTATCTTAGAACGGGTAAGCGGCTTGACAAACGCGTTACGGAAATCGCGATAACCTTCAAGAGCGTCCCCCATTCGATGTTCGCTTCGGTAGGCCTCGACGAAATGCCCCCAAATATCCTGGTCATGAAAATCCAGCCTAACGAAGGGATACGCCTCAGCTTCCAGGCCAAGCGCCCCGGTTCAAAGGCTTGTATGAGTACGATTACGATGAACTTTGATTACAGCGATGTTTTCCAGGCCAACCCGCCCGAGGCTTATCAGCGGCTGCTCCTTGACAGTATGGTAGGCGACCAGACCCTCTTTACACGTCAGGACGACGTGGAATTGTCATGGTCACTGATACAGCCGGTTATCGACCGGTGGGAAAATAACAGTTCCGGACTTTGCAGCTACCCGGCAGGAGACGGATCTGAAACCTTTGAAGCTGCCGACAAATTGATCGCCGCAGACTCCAGAACGTGGAGAAAGCTTTCGGAAATGTAAATTATTTACTTGTGTTAATTCGACGACACGAGTAAAGTGAAAAATTGTTCATGGAAGTAATTTAATGTAATGTAACTTTTATTAAGGAGAATAAGAATGACCAGGAAAATTATTGCGTTGTGCTTAGTATTGGTGGCGGTATCGGCAGCTTTTACCGGCTGTAAGGACAAAGAACCTGAAAAACCTAAGGTTCCGGCAATTCCGGAAGTTCCGGAAATCCCGACTGAATAAACAGCTAAGGCCCATGCCGGCTATCCGCCAATAGGTAATAGCCGGCATGCGGCCAGGACTACAAACGATGCTCAATCTCACCGCAAGCTGTTTCGGGAATTAAATTTTAATGAAGGGTATTGATATGAATAAGAAGATTTTAATTTTGGGTATATTGGCTTCCGCATTTTTTATCACTCTTGGCTTAGGCGGGTGCAAGAAGGACAAACCTGCCGATACCCCAAAGCCTCCAGAGGTAAAAGTTACTCTAGAACCAGCAATCGTTCCCGAACTAACAGACGAGACGGATAAGACCGTACAACCCGAGCCTGCGGCACCCAAGGCTGTCGAAGATATGTTGAAAAATGCCGCTCCTGATAACCCCGAATTAGCCGAACTTGTTGCAAAAATGCTTGCAGAAGCCGAAAAAAACAGGACCGTTCAGACTGTATGTCCCGTTATGGGAAGCCCCATCGACAAAGAAATCTTCGTCGATTACCAGGGCAAAAGAGTCTTTTTCTGCTGCCCAGCCTGTAAAGACAAGTTCAATGCCGACCCTCAAAAGTACCTGGAAAAGCTGCCGCAATTTAAAAAATAGTCAATATATGCCCGTTTTTGCTGGCATCGACCAAAGCAATCCGGTATTATTAAGCCCTTTACTAAGCAAATGAAAATCTGTAATTGTGAAGGGATAATAATATGTTACAAGATGGCGAAAAAGGCGTAATTATTCAACGTGACAAACAGACTTACGCGGTTGCTCCGCATTTTCCATGCGGTGTTGTTACTCCGGATAATCTTCGTAATATTGCAGACGTTGCCGAAAAATACGATCACACCGCATTGAAACTTACCAGTGCCGCCAGGATCGCAATCGTCGGTCTAAAGGAAGAAGACATTGACAACGTATGGCAAGACCTGCATAGCTCCCCCGGTGCTGCCGTCGGATTGTGCGTACGCAGCGTCAAGGCCTGTCCCGGCACGACTTTTTGCAAACGCGGTTTGCAGGACAGTCTAGGCGTAGGCATGAAACTTGACGAAAAATTCCACGGAATGGAGGTTCCCGGAAAACTTAAGATGGGCGTTAGCGGCTGCCCAAATCAGTGCGCAGAAACCTGCATTAAGGACATCGGCCTCGTCGGTCTAAAGAACGGATGGAAAGTCTTTGTCGGCGGCAACGGCGGCGGAAAACCAAGACTCGCCGTTGAGATCGCAAAAGATCTTACCACAGAAGATGCTCTCGCCCTGGTCGACAAGATCATCGAATATTTCAAAGAAAACTCCAATGGTCGCCAAAGACTCGGTGCGATGCTCGAAAAAACCGGTTTTGACCAGTTCAAAGCCGCAGTCCTCGGCTAACAGACAGCATCTATCCCGAATCTATTTCCAATCATTTTTACATTTCTCGAATGTATTCTTATATCCTGCTGCGCTTTTGCCGATAATATTCTTTGTACCTGTGGGAGTATTATTTAATATTGACGTTAAAATAAAATAGCTTCGGCCGTAAGGCCGTTTCCAAAAATAATCAATCATAAATAATAAACAATAAATCTCAAACTGTCTAAAAGACAGTTTGAAAAATGGGGGGACACAATGGATATTCTTGAATTTGCACTGGAGAAGGAACGGCTCAGCCGCGAATATTATCAGCAGCTTGCAGCCAAAATAGAAAATGTAGGATTACATAACATACTGCAGATGCTTGCCGACGAAGAGTCAAACCACTGCCACGTAATCAAGAGCATGAGAAGCCATATACCCGCCCAATTGACAAAGACAAATGTCCTTAGAGAAGCAAAAGACATTTTCAGCAGGATCAAAAAGTCCGTCGATCAATTCGATTTCAGCATAAGCGAGGCCCAGCTTTACCGCGAGGCAAGGGACAAAGAGCAAAAAAGCATGGAGTTTTACCGGCAAAAGGCACAGGAGGTAGAAGATGAGGCCCAAAAGAAAATTTTCCTTAAACTTGCCGACCAGGAACAGAAACATTTGAAAGTGATCGATAATATATGCGAGTTTGTCGAGGCACCCCAGTGCTACCTCGAAAATGCAGAATTCGTTCACGCAGCAGATGATTTCTAGACATTGGTGCATAACCCTAAAAGGAGGAATTCGATGAGATTTATCAATAGAAAAAATGTTTTGCTTGTTTCTATAATGACATTGGCCGCCGCTGCTCCGCTCGTTTATTCGCATTGCCAGATTCCCTGCGGCATATACGATGATCCCGCACGCTTGAAAATGATTGACGAGCATATTTCGACGATAGAAAAATCGATAGTCTCGATAAATCAACTTTCAGAAAAATCAAAACCAGATTACAACCAGATCGTCAGGTGGGTCGACAACAAGGAAATCCACGCAGATGCCGCCAGTGATATTATAACGTACTATTTTTTAGCCCAGCGTATTAAGCCAGTCGACAAGAACGACCGCAAAGAATATGACAAATATGTCAGAGAATTGATACTGCTCCATAAATTGATGATTCAATGCATGAAAACAAAGCAATCTGCCGATCCGGCAACAACAGCAGAAATGCGCACTTTGCTTGCCGAATTTAAGAAGGAATATCTCACGAATCACAAAGAATCCTAGAGCCGAGTTTTACGAACACACTGAATCTCACTTAAATTTGGACAAATTATGGTTATGTGTAACAAAAATATCTCTGATGATAATCAAGCGGTTCAATCCCCCAAATGCAGCCCCGCAGATAGAAAGACGGTTTCCGAAGCAGCAGCCGCTTTCGACAATCTGGATACTCCTGTCATCGCTCTGGTCAAAACATGCGGAGGAACTACATTCTGTCCGAAAGGAAAACAGGACAGCCTCGATTTAGGCTTGATACTGGAAGAAAGATTGCATAATATATATCTTCCGGCTAAACTTTATATTGCTGTTTCCGGCTGTGAAAATCATTGTGTAGAGGTATGTGCCAAAGACATCGGCATCATTGGAGCCGAAGAAGGCTGGGATATAATTGTCAGCGGAAATACACGCACCGGCACTAAGCATGCACGGTCACTTGCCAGGGGACTCTCAACGCCGCGGGTGATTGAGGTAGTTGACAAAATAGTTGCGTTATTCAGAACTGGTTATAAAAATAAGAAACAACTGTCAAAGTTGATCGAAAGAATTGGATTTGAAAATTTCAAAGCAAAAGTGCTCACCCAAAACAAACCGGCAAACAGATAAACTTGTCTCTGCACTCGATGCCCTTTACCAGAAATACAATCATCCCCAATTCATAGGCGAAGACCCCCTTCAGTTCGTATACAAATATTCCGACCCTGCCGACATGGAGATCGCCGGTTTTTTCGCGTCGGCTTTGGCATACGGACGCGTCCAACAGATCAGTAAATCACTCGAAAAACTTTTCGCGATAATGGGCGATAGTCCCGCAGCTTTTGTCCGTCAGTTCAAACCGAACGACAGACGCAGACTCAGGGACTTTAAGCATCGTTTCAATACAGGCGGCGACATTGCAGACCTGACCGCCCTGCTCAAACAGGTAATAAACAAGCACGGCAGTATAGAGGAATATTTCCTCACCGGTTACAGTGATTCAGACGCCAGCATCCTCCCGGCCCTGACGAATTTTTGCGACGGGCTAACCGGCCTATACGCCCGCAGGCACGGCGGAAACGTCAGCAAAGGTCTTATGTACCTTCTGGCAAACCCGACCCGCAAAAGTGCCTGCAAGAGGCTTAACCTGTTTTTGCGATGGATGGTTCGCGACGACGATGTCGACGCCGGACTTTGGAAGTCCATAGACCCGGCCAAACTAATAGTCCCTGTCGATGTACACATGACAAGGCTTTGCGGAATTCTCGGCTTTCACAGCAGCAAAAACGTAACCTTAAAAACAGCAGTGGAAATTACCGAAAATTTTGCTAAAATAATACCTTCCGATCCGGTCAAATACGATTTCGCGCTCAGCCGAATCGGAATAATAGAAAACTGTAACGGAAAAATTAACGACAAATGCCCGAAATGCCAGCTATACGAATACTGTCGCAATGTTGGCTTCCAGCCAACATAAATATTGGGCGGCACCTTCAAGCGAAGCTTGTGGGTGCATTGGGATCGGCAAGATGCCTGCTGAACATTTGGACAATACCAACAAAGGAACAATAGTGAAAATACAGGACATGGAAAAATACACGTCGGCGGTAACCCTGTCGGACATGGAAGTTTTTGTTTACCCGGAGCTTATGTACAGCCTGGTTCTGGCCAATATCATGAGCCCGAATATCTGGCGATGGCGGCAGGAAGACTCTTTCAAAAAGCTCAAGGGCAAGTCCCCGTATCGCAAGCTGATGCGGATGCGCCAGTTCATCATGGACGAGTATGAATTCAATCTCGACATAGAAACCTGGGGCATGACCGGCAAAACAGGCGAGCTAAACCGATTTGCCCATGTAATCGACCAGAAAGACGTCGCAAAGAGCAACGCCCTGTTCGGATACCATGGAGACAAATATTACTTCGACGTAGACATCCGCAGACATTTCGGCCTGGACAAATACGACGACGACGCCATACCATACTGGAAGACAGAGACAGTCGAGGCAATGGACGGTTTTCAGTATAAGCAAGGCTACACAAAAAAGGCAGGCGAGTGCGTCTCGCTCTCTTCGCTTTACGCTGCGGCCGCCTTCATCGTTTGCCAAATCCCCCTCGACGATATCTACATGGTACTTACCCCGCTGCATTCCCAGAACTTTATCGACATTCGCGACGGCGTAATAACAAACAACCGCCGCGTCATTACCAAACCCATGTGGTTTAACGGCACGGCGATCTCCATGAAGGCCCAGCGGGCAATGAGAAACGAAAACATCACCATCGTCGCCCACAACACCGGCAGCGTCCATTGCATGTATAAAGAGGCTACAATCGACCCGAAGTCATATAAGCACCTGTCGTCGTGTCTTGGTCAATTTCTCTCTGCAGATTTCGATCTTCTGATCTTCTCAAATTTCCTGCGAGACTGCGGCAAGTTCCAGAAGTATTTCCAGTTCTGCCATCACCACCGCGGACAGGACAAATTCATCAAAGCCGAGACCCTCTACAGCTACGAACACGGAAGCAGGTTCCGCATAGCCGACGAAACCTACGAAAAACTCCTCGATGAGGTCTCCAGCGAGGACTATTCAATATATAAGATAACCTCCAGAATGTGCTGCGAGCAGCTGCGTGCGTTTATGGAATACGAAAACATCGATCTTCGCACAACAGACGGCCAGGCCAGGTTAAAGGACTATCTAAGCGGCCACATCCGTGAGATAGACGAGTTTGTCGAATCGCTGGCAGATTTCATGTATATAACACCATCTCTCCCTTCGACAGACAAGGACTTCACTCATGTAGACCCAATCAAGCTCGACCCGGCCTGGTCCAGAGAACAGGTCATCGAATACCTCCAGTCAATAAGAGATACAAACCCCACCGTCGATCTGGCATTTTATGCCTACAGAGATATGGAGACATGCCACTGGGAGCCGTTCGTAATAGCAGCATTGCAAAGAAACCCAGTCTCCATAGAAAAGGCGGATTGCTTAAGTACCGAAGATGTATGCAGATGGCTCGGAACAATGGTCAATGAGTCCATTTACGACGGTAAACGTCTTGCCCAACCCGATGAGGTCGCCAACTTTAGAAGAGCAGATGGAGTAGAAAAAGCCTTCACACTTGCAAACATAATCAGAAATAATACACCCGACCTGCAAGTAGAAATCGTCATAGACCACGAAAATGTGATCGTAAAAACAGACAAAGAATATCGCTTTGTATCCTCCAAAGGCCTGAAAAAGACAATTAAAGTGCAACCAAACGGCGAACTGACCATTTCAGAATGATATGAACAATCATTACAACAAACCTGCGCCCAAGGAGGTTTATCAAAAAATGTAAACAATATGCCGATCTTTCTTTCTGGCATATAAAGCGAAACCACGACTCCTAATATTTGCTTTGAGAGTCTTTGATGAAGTCTAAGTTGAGATGGATTCTCTGACAACGTACTTCAATGTGGTTAGGTTAATAAATATCTTCGGCTTCAGTGAACTCATTGTCAGACTAATTTACTCCGACGTTTACAGACTACCCATGTCTTCATTCGGACTTCATAGTCTGTTTCGACATTTTCAAAAGTTGCATTTCTATTGTAGTCATAACTACCTTCTCAATTTTTATTTCGGGCAAATTAGCAGATTTTTTTGGCAATGCCCTCAAAAGTTTTTGGGGGGGTACTACTATAGTTTCTTTGGGGACTACCATAGTTTTTTGGGGGGATGACATCATAGATTTTACGGAAGTTCGGATCGGTACATCAACATTTGTTTTTACTGGCTGATGAAATGATTCGAGATTTTCTATGTGCAATCTCAGATTTTTATTCTGGTCAAGATTTTGCAGGATATTACTATTTTTCCGCTCATTTCCAGATATTTCCTGCAAATCGGATTCCTTACTGGCTACTTGGGGAGTAAGGAACATCAGAAGTTCTGTTTTCTGCTGAGCCTTGACGGTCTTTTTGAACAATCCTCCCAAGACAGGAAGATCACCTAGCAAAGGTACCTTCTCGACAGATTCGGTTTCCTGATCTTCCATCAACCCGCCAATAACTATTGTCTGACCATTTTTGACAGCGACCCTGCTTTGGGAAGAACGTTTGGCAAATACCGCGGCATTTACAGTTTCAGAGATCGGGACGGTTTCGGCGGTTGTCGTAGAAATTTCGGGAAGTATGTCCATGATCACCAGTCCCTGCGGATTGATATACGGCGTAACTTCGAGGATAATTCCGATATCTTCGTATTCAATAGTATTGATCGTCTGTCCGGTTTCGGTTGTACGAGTATCTCTAATAAACGGAACCTCTTCGCCAACGGTAATTCTGGCAGTCTGGTTGTTGCTCGTTAAGATATACGGTCTTGAGAGCACATTAAGCTTGCCAACATTTTCAAGAGCATGCAGAGTAACGCCCAGATCGCCTTCCAGCACTTTTGTCACAAACCCGGCGCTTATGTCATCAGGTAAAAACTCAGTTCCGAATAAGGATTGCCCCCCACTGTCACGCATGTTCAGAACCGAAAACTCCACTCCAAGATCTAGACCATTGTTTACAGTAACTTCGGCAAGAAGGACTTTGATCAACACCTGCGGGACGGGTTTATCAAGATCATCAATAATCGCCTTTATCTTGTCATAGTTCTTCGACGATGTCATAATAAGCAATGCATTAGTATCCTCGTCAGCTTCAAAATAGACCTCATCGGACAAATCGCTTGTACCGGACGAATTGTTGGTGCTTGATTGCCTTCTACCCTGCGAAGAACCGCCGCCTCTTGAGCTGCCGGCATTATCCTCATTGATCTCTTCCATCTCCTGAAAAAGATTATTAAGCACTTCTTTAAGATTGTCGGATCTGGCGTTTTTTAGGAAATAAATAAATATCGTTCTTTCCTCGTCCGGATTGGAGTCCAGTTCGGTAATAACCTTTTCAACAACGTCAAGTATGTCGCTGGGACCACTTACGACAACAGTACTCGTACGTTCATCGGCTGCGGCGACAACACTGACATCCGGACCGCCACTGCTACTGCTTTGATTTGAACTACCGCGATCTGAACCACCGCGGCCTCGGTCTCCGCCCCCACCGCCTCTGCCGCCCATGAAACTTGCCATCCTGGAAAAAGGATTTCGCGAATCATTGCTACTTGACGACTGCCGCTTATCCATATCGAATACTTCATTGATAAGGTCAGCGGTATTTTCAGCATCGGCATAGACCAGGCGAAACACCCTCACTTCCGAGATCGCGGCCATCTGGGTATCGAGAGCATTGATAATCTCCAGCAGGCGTTTGATATTTGCTGTCGTGTCAGTAATGATCAGACTGTTGCTGCCTTCATTAGTTGACAACTCGGCATATTCGGGAACAAGCGGAAGCAGACCTTCTCGCAACTTTGTCGCGTCAATATAACGTACAGGAACTATATGCGTAACCAGGTCGTCGCCGGGAATTATTTCCTTCGGGTCATTGCCGGTTTTTACGGGAATACTCATCTGTTTTGCCGCCGCCAATTCGACGACCTTTAATGTCTGCCCCATGCGGACAACCGCAAAGCCCTTGACCTTAACGATCGAATTAATCAGTGAAATCGCACGGTCAACACCAATTGGTTTCTGGCTAATTACGGTTATACGGCCTTCTATAAAGACATCGGAGACGATAACCAACCCAACTGTCTTAGAGAGATACTCAAGCACATCGATAATCGGTGCATCTTTGAAATTCATCAAAATCTCTTGATCCGTTTTTTGTCCAACATCTTCGGCAAAAACCGGCGTAATCCCTGATGTAAGGAACATTACCGCAATTAATACGATCACAAAACGTTTCATTTCCATGGGTCTTTTCCTTTTTCGATCTAAAGTTTTGGCCCGAAATAAGCATAAGGCCAATTCCTTATTATTTACATTATTATTCAAGCTGATTCTTTCTTCTTTCCAACATTTGTCTGAGTATTTCGGCTTCATCGGCATCTTGAATTGCCGGAGACGAGACCTTGCCGCCGGAGCTCGACGAACTTGAACTTGAAGAACCGAGCGATCCGGACGCCTTAGTATTGGCCGGTGCACCGGGTATTACACCCGACATATCCATCCCAACCATTATTTCAACTTCACTCTTGTTCTTATCGAATACCACACGATCTGAATTTATCGCTTTGATCACCATACCGTCAACCTGCTCTCCGACGGATACCTGAAAGAATTCTCCGCTAGACTGGTTTTCAATAAAAGCAATCTTATTTTTAGTGTCAATCGCCACGCCTCTAAGGATATAAATAAACGCTATGTCAGGAGCGGAGACAATGTTAGGTTCGGATGGACGAACGTCAATAGGCTTAGGCTTGCGGACCGATCTATCCCTGGAAAAAATATTTCGCTGAATAATTACAGAGTAGCTTTCCTTGGACTTATTGACTTGCGCAACTTGCTCGCCATAACCGGCAAAGGACATGCAAAGCATCAATACGGCAATTAGATATTTACCCGGCTTATTCATTATTCACCCTCTCATTCTTCCGGTCATATACGTATATCGATGAAACCCTCATCTGAATCGTCATTTGCGATCCACTTTCGTCTGACGCACCGAGTTGCATAGTCTTGATCTTCAGCGGTATGGCAGCATCTTCAATATCCCACAGAAACATTGTCACAGATTTCATATTTCCTTTACCCGAGACAAGAAATTCAATTTCTCTAACACTGCTGTCAGTATCGCGTTCAACACGCTCAGGCTGCATTGACGCAAGTGTAAGGTAATTCTTATAAGAAATATCTTCAAGATACCGCAACACGACACCTTCGGTAACTGCCGGATCATCTGACAAACCCGACTCTGTCATCTGCTGCCATCTTTTAGTAAGAAGTTTCCGCCGCTTCATGACTGCCAATCCTTCTTTAACGTCAGCAGTAAGCCTGTCTTTCTGGTCTTTAACCTCGCTGCGTTTTGCCATTAAGGGTGATAGAATATACTTGTCAGAGATGAGCAACCCAATCGCAAATACAGCAAGGAATAGTATGATCTTTTCTCTACGACTTAAACCTGTCATGGCATCGGCCCTCCATACTGGTAATTAATCGCGAACGATATTGTCTTAGAATTTTTCGCAGTCTGCCGGATATACAGCATCTTGACATTTCTGAAGTGCTCGCTTTTTTCAAGTTTATTCAACACCTCCAAGGCAGCCCTTTCTTCAACAGCTTTACCTGTAATAACCTGATTCAGAGATTCATCAATGGCAAGACTACTGATCCACACATCTCCCTTTTCGGGAAACAGCAGTGTCAGTTCACGAAGCCCGTCAATATATTGAAACTTATTGTTAAACCACCGCCTTGCAAAAGTAACTTGTTCTATTACATTTTTTGCCGATACGACATTTTCGTTTATTGACTCAAGCTGGACGGTAAGCTGCTTGACATCCTTTGCGTCCATAAACCATTCAAAGCCAAAGTACCCAATTATCGCCAATACAATAACGCAAGCTGCTGCAACTCGTGGAATTACCCTTTTAAGATTGCTTTCCTTCTTACCATTAAGATGAGTATCAAGAAAATCTATCGGGCTTTTGGTTTCTGACATCCACTGCCACGCAAGCCGACCGGCCAGAGTACCGTAATCTTCTGTCCCGGAAATATCGCCTGGCTGAGGGGCAATGACAATTTCAATATTTTCATTCTGCGAGACAGCTTTAGCTATTCTGCTGTCATAATCATCACCTACAACAAATGCCTTCAATCTACCACCGTCAGTAATTTGCGACGAAGCAATCCTTTGCATTTCAACAGCGAACCTTGCGGGTATATCTTTTTGAACCCCCACCGTTGAGCGAAACGGCAAATACTTTATAGACTTAATCTGATTATTACCATAAACAATGATCTCAGCGGAATCACCCCAGAGATACAAGCCGCAGCAATAATCCACCCCATCATCCGGCTGACATACAAACGAACGCAAGGTCATCGATAACGGTGTGATATTGACCGCTTCCAGAAAAGATTTCACCAAATTGACATACTCTTTTAGAACAGAAACGACAAATATCTTATTTGCCCTTCCATTAAGCGTACCGGAATAATCTATAAGTACGTCATTAGGTGAAAGCATCGATTTCTTTTCCAGAGCGAGTTTGAGGATTCCCGGCAAAACAGATTTATCCTTCAAAGGAGGAATGTCCATTTCCCTGCCAAGAACGTGCTTTGCCGAAATACCCACAACAGCCTTTGCGGACTTGAAACCGTTTGTTTTCAGGAACTGCTTGAAGGCTTCTATCTGGCCGGGAAGTTCTTTCGGACCAACTCCCTGCGGCAGATCAAAATGGCAAGCTTTGACGCAGCGGTAACCTTTGGCGGTCCTTTCAACATGCGATATGGCAATGCCGGTATCGGTAAACAGAACACCAGGAATATTTTTTCTTTTACTCATTACATTCTTTCTTGACTATCTTCAAGTAACTCATCACTAAGCGGCCAACCCAGATGCGTAAGCGACTTTCTGTATACGACCTTTGCATTTCCTTCAGACTTGTCGATGACCACATAATACCTGCGATAACTCCGCCCATCTTTACTAAGAGCGACAATGTCAGCAGAATACTGATAAGATGTCACCGTAATATATGGACCAATCCCTACCACTTTATCATCCTCCAGAACTTCGGTTAGCCATGTTATACTGTCGCTATCCTCTTGATCTGCGCGTTTGGCGACGATCGAATCTACATCACTCTCCTCCAAGCCTGGTAGGCACAGCAATACTTCTTTCGGAGCCGTGTTAATATTGACAAGACCGGGAAGTTCATCATCATCACCCGCAACAAGTTTGGATTCGATTTTCTTGAAATCTTCTTCACTAAGACCGCTGCGAATATAAAACTCGATCACACTTTGAAATCTATACGGACCGGAAGACATTATATTCTCGTTCACTTCATAGTACTTCTCATCTCCGATAGCGTCCTTGATCAATTTGGAAAGTTCGCTAGCAATTTGCTTGGAGGTGACGTCTATTTTTGACTCCCCTCCTCTATCACCGTTAGGCTGTTTGCTATAAACTGTAACATAATTGAGAAAGCCAGGCTCTAGTTTACCGTTGCTGTTGTCGGCAGGTAGACTCTGCTGAGCATCATTTTCGTTATCATCCAGCACGCCGTTTCTGTTAAGATCCTCACCATAAAGATAATCATGGTCACAACCCTTAACGAATAAAACCTCTTCAACTGTTTCAAACGGTGCATTCTTACAATTATATGATTCGCCAAGCAACAAATAGTATTCGCTTTCCGCCCCGCCTGCGGTAATCTCACTGTCCGAATCACGCCAGTCGATTATTGCGGTTGCAAGTTCAGAAGTCATCGAGGGAAGCTTTAAAAGCATCTCCAACGACGCGGAATTTATATTAATCTTACCGCCTTCGTCGGCGAGCCCGAAATCATGATTCTTGTCGTCCGATAGATTTGGACGAAGCACCCAGAAACGTCCGCTGCCGGAATCCATATCTTCAAAGGGCTTTTCGCTGTAATCGACAGAAGAATCATCGGAACTGGTAACTCTGGCACGAACATAGGCAATAGCCGCATTCGCCGTCGCCTCGGCCTGAACCGCCGACAAGTTATTGACAGAGGACATCACATCAACGCGAAGCGTACGCGACATCACTATCACCATGCTTGCGAGCACCAGCGTTATCCATATCGTAACGATCAGCACTGTTCCGGGAGATTGCCTGCCGGCCTGGCTTAACATCTTCAATATTCTATTGTTCAGTTCACGTTCCATTAACTACCGTAATTTATTGTCCCGTCAATCCGTCTATATCGGCACAAGACAAGAGTACTATTCTCTTCATGGTTCTTTGGCTACTGTCGATAATATGGTTGTTCAATTGACTGCTCTGCTTGAATTTTTGAGTCTGGGAGTCAATTTCCTGTTCCGGCTTTTTCAGGGTCAGACTTATCGCTACCGCCGCCGGCAGCATATCATCCTGAGTTGTCGAATCCCATGTATCAAGCCATTCGTAGCCGTCATAATACTGAAGATTAAACGACTTTACGCCTCTGCATATCACTTCGCTTTTGCCCTCAAGCGTCTTTGGCGAAAGCAAGTTCGTCATCTGTCGCCTGACAAGCACCATATCTTCCCATCCGTCTCTATTTTCAACAAAATATTCCGTTTGAGCAATATCGCAAGCAACCTCTTCTTCGCCCGGAACATAGTTACTCGTAAAAAAAAGCAGCATGTCGGCCCCATCAACACCGGCAGCAGAACCGTCAAACCCTTGGAACTCCCCTGCCAGAACATCGCCCGGCGCCAGTGCACAAGCAAGATCCTTCTGCAAAAAATCAAACGTCGGATTGAAATATCGGTAAGGCCCTACAGTTGCTTCAATGCTCTTTTTAGATTTCATAGCAACATACATGCTCGAATACAGCGACATAGAAATAACCGCCATAAGAGTCATAGCTATCAACACTTCAAGAAGCGTAAAACCTGAATATAATTTATTCTGTCTGTTCATTTTCTACATAAACCAATGTTGAAATAGAAACATCTTTTTCACGGCCTCGCCAGTACCACAATACTTTAACCGTCACCTGTTTAAGAGACGGCTCAGTCCAGTCGGCAGAGGTCATCGTCCATTCATAATCCGGATACATCTCACCAAAATCACCCGATTGACTACTATTTTGCCACTCTTCTTCCAGAAGTACTTCCGAAAGCTTATTCTCTGCAAGTGAAATCGCATCCGACTTATTGACACTGTCGGAACTGACCATCGTCGCAATCGAAAGACCTTTCATAACCGCCGGGATTATCAAAATGACAAGCACAAAAGTCGCGAGCATCTCGATAAGCGTAAAACCGCGAAATCTTAAATGATTATTCTCAACGGACATCTCTTTTGCCATCTTTCAGTTCAACTAATTCAAAATTCTCTGCGGGACCGTAACAAACCACATCAACAAAATTATCCGATTCGTCCTGCAATTCGATCCTGCACTCTCTGGAATACCCTTGAGGACTAAAGTCTACATACGATATGCCGCCATCATTGGAAAATTTTTCAAAATCAACTTCAATTCCTTTAGGAATCTTAAATCTGTTTCCAAAATCATTTTCAAGGCGTTTATATTCACTCGCGTCAATCGACGACAGCCAATACTCATAAGCATCATTTTCTTGCCTTTCAAAATTCAGGCGGTAAGGTCTGCTCTGATACACCGACTGAACTTTTGCATATCGAGCGACAGCAACAAGATGTTCTGCGGCATCGTTTATCTGTCTCGATGAGAAAAATCCGCGAAGCGACGGCGCCGCCATCCCAAGAACGGTACACAGAATTATCATCACGAGTATCAGTTCCAGCAGCGTAAATCCGCCGGACGACACTCTGCGCGGTCTGCTAGTAATTGTCTTCTGTCCAGTTTTTGATATCATCGTCGCCGCCAAACTGACCGTCAGGGCCGGCAGAATAAAGATCGTAACCATACTTGTTATATTGCCCCGGCTGCTTATAAACATAATCGTTGCCCCAGGGATCTTTTGGGACACCACGCTTAATATAAGGTTCTTTCCATTCATCAGCATTTGAGGGTTTAACGACAAGGGCCCGCAATCCTTCACTAGTCGTCGGAAACCGGCTGATGTCGATCTCAAAGCTATCCAGTGCGAGCTCCAGATTGGCAATATCCGTCTTAGCAGCCGTAGTCTTTGCCTGCTCGCTGCGTCTGGTAAATTTTGGAACAATCACGGTAGCAAGTGTTGCCAGTATCACAAGAACAAGCAAAAGTTCAATAAGTGTAAATCCGTTACAATCCCTTTTGGTCCGTAGCATAATTAACCTCTCTGTCATTTATATTGTTATTGAATTAATTCCTGTAGATTGAAAATCGGCAAAAGCATACCGATAACAACAGTTCCCACCAAGGCTGCCATTATAAAAAGCATAAGCGGTTCTGCCAATGATACTGCCATCTTAAGATTTCGGTCAAGTTCTTTTTCACTGGTCGTCGCCAAACGCACAAGTTCAGCATCAAGTTGACCGCTTTCCTCCGCAACCGAAATCATCTCTATTATCGACCCGCTGAAAAGTTCGGGGCACTCTCTAAGACTCTGCGCAAGAGATATACCCTTGCGAACCTTACCTATAGCTGCGGTCAGAGTTTCTGCAAGAGTTTGATTCCCTATCGCCTCACGCGCCACGCTAAGCGCCGAAAGCAGCGGAACTCCTGCATGGACAAGAGTTCCAAACATCCTGGCAAATCTAACAAATGCAAATTTTGCCGTAAGCGGACCAAATACGGGCACTTTAAGCATAATTCGTTCAAACGCCATCCGACCCTGGGGTCTTGAAAGATAATTCTTGATAGACAGCACAATAAAAAATATCACAGCGACCAGCAAAAGCCAATACTTCATTACCACCTCGCTGACAGATACGATACCCAGGGTAAGACCCGGCAGCGTACCGCCGAACTCAGCGAAGATCGAAGAAAAACGCGGTATGAAATAAACCAGTAAAAATAGAAGTATCAACCCTGCAAGAACGGCAAGAACAACCGGATAAACCAGTGCCGCTACAACCTTGCTCTTTAAGTCCTGTTCTCTCGATCTGAAATCTGCGATCTGTTCGAGTACAAGTTCGATAAACCCACCCGTTTCGCCGGCACGTATCATCGCGACATATACGGGTGGAAATAACTTTGGCCAGTTAGTCAGCGAATCGGCAAGACTCATACCGCCGACAACCTGGTCATGTATCGCCGTCCACTGCTTACGTGCAGCAGGTTTGGAGGCCTCTCTGCTGATAATACTTAGAGCCTTACTTAATGACACACCCGCCGAAAGCAAACTCGAAAGTTCCCGTGTAAAAGCTTCAACCTCGGACTTTGAAACTCGACCTTTAACGGTGTGATTCTTTGTACCGGATTGCCCGGCAGCAACAATCTCAGATGGGAAAAAACCCTTTGCCGAGATGATTTCTACTACAGCATCACGACTACTGGCACCGACAGTTTCCTCGACAACATTGCCAAGACTGTCAACAGCTTTGTATCGAAAATCAGGCAACCGTTTATTCCTGTCCTTCTACAGCGGCGCTGCTAAAAACAAACTCATCCTTCGTCACACGAAGTATCTCTTTAAGAGTCGTCTGACCGCTATTTAAATATCGCCACGCATCCTGCCTTAAACTTTTCATCCCATGTCTCATAGCCTTCTGGCGTATGTCGCGAGGAGTTGCATTTTTCAAAAGTAATGTACGAATATCTTCCGTCACAACCATCATCTCAAATATCCCCGCCCTGCCGTGATAACCGCTGCCCTGGCACTTCTTACATCCGCTCGCAACATAAAGTTTTTCCGGTAACTGGTCACCATATTTAACTCGCAACGTTTCGACCTCGTTTTCCGGCATTTCTTCCTTACAATGTTCACACAACAACCGAAGCAATCGCTGAGCCATAACAGCCTCAAGCGACGAAGCGACAAGATAAGGCTCGATACCCATATCAACCAGCCGTGTAAGAGCTCCCGGCGCGTCATTTGTGTGAAGCGTTGAAAATACCAAATGGCCCGTAAGAGACGCTTGCACCGCAATCTCTGCCGTCTCGCGGTCACGTATCTCACCGACCAGTACGACATCGGGGTCATGCCTTAATATCGAACGCAAACCCATCGCAAAAGTCAGGCCGGTTTTGGTCGAAACCTGTATCTGATTGATCCCGTACAACTGGTACTCGATAGGGTCTTCGATAGTTATAATTTTTCGTTCTATATCGTTGATATGCGAAAGGCCGGCATACAATGTAGTCGTTTTACCGCTTCCGGTAGGGCCCGTTACGAGGATAATTCCGTGAGGACGCTTTACAACATCCTTGAAAACAGATAGATCGTTCTGTGATAATCCGACCATTTCAGGACCGAGCAGTACCGATGACCTGTCCAAAAGCCTCATAACAACCGCCTCACCGTAAAGCATCGGAATAATAGACACTCGAATATCTATCTCCCTCCCAGAGAGCATGATCTTGATCCTGCCGTCCTGCGGTACTCGCTTTTCGGCTATATCAAGATGGCTCAGTATTTTTATACGTGAAACAATCGCAGGCTGGAATTGTTTTACTTCAGCAGGGATTGACGCGGCCTGCATAACACCGTCCACCCTGTAACGAACACGCAATTCATTCTCAAAAGGCTCGACATGAACGTCGGTTGACCGCATTTCAATAGCTTCTGTCAATATCTGGTTAACAAACCGAATAATTGAAGCACCCTCGGCCGCTTCTGCGAGATCAACATCTTCTTCCTGATCCCTTATAAACTGGATTCCGCTTTCCTGGGCCTCATCGTACATTGACTGGATGGTATCTGCACCAAGCCCCAGTGAACGTCTTATAAACGAAGCAATCTCTGCTCTTGGAGCGACGCCAACTTCAATATCCAGACCGGTCATAACACGAAGCTCATCTATGCCGGCCTGCTGGAAGGGATTGCTAACTACTGCCAGTACACTTCCGTCTTCTCGACGTACGGGAACGATCTGCCTTTCGAGCAATATCTTTGCAGGAAGAGTAGAAATAAAGTCCGTCTCCAGCGAAACACTCTCGAAGTCAACATACGGATACTTGTATTCCGTGCTGACAAAACCAAGAAGAGCTTCTTCTGAGAGACCGCTGTCAGCAAAAGTATAGCTGGACTTGCTGCCTTCAGAGCTAGCTTGTCGTAACCAGCTAACTCCTTTTTGACATAAAGCAATATCAATTGTATTGTTACTGTCTTGCATAAATAAAACCAAAAGGGACCATTAAACCTTCATACCCTACTAGTTTAGAAAATTAGATGACATTTATCGGAACATATCTCGCGACCAATAAGATAAGGTTAGTCTGCCATGACTATATCTGCGATTCAGCACCATAATTTCACCTCATTATTACCAAATAACAGGTTGTTCAATGACAAGCAGACAAGTAAAGCGGAATCCGAAATGAATCGGATTCCGCATAAAACCTGATAATGATCCCAAAACCCTGAAAAATCACCTAATTCAGAATACCTGAGGCAACCAGCTTTGCTTCCTGACGAACTGTCAAAACTGACTTAAGATCTTTTTGAGCTGCTGCAAGTGCCTGCTGAGCTAACTCTTTGGCTTTTCTCAACTCAAGAAGTTTGGCCTTGATCTGATCATTAGTCGAACTTTCGTTTTCCAAAACAGTGTTTAATGCTGTTGATGCCTTCTGGATCGCGTTTTCTGGACGGTCGCCTTCTCCGGAGTCTCTATCGCCGCCACGAGGACCTCTGTCGCCACCACGAGCACCTCTGTCGCCGCCACGAGCACCTCTGTCGCCACCACGAGCACCACTGTCACCGCCACGAGCACCTCTGTCGCCACCACGAGCACCACTGTCACCGCCACGAGCACCTCTGTCGCCACCACGAGCACCAAGGCCGCCTCTGTTCATCATGCCACTCATTCCGCCAAAGCGAGACTCACGGGACAGTTCCATAACCTTAGTCAGTTTAGGCTCGATGATCTTCCACTCAGCATCGGACACACCAAGATTCTCTTTGTACATGCCCATAATACGTTCTTGGAAACCAGCCATACCTCCAGCACCTCTTTGTCCCCGAACGCCCTCAATTCTGGGACGGTCAGTTCTTTCATTGCGAGCAGACCTTTCTTCTCCATCAGCAGCCATAACCGCCGACACAACAAGACTAAGCACCAGCAAAGCCACTAATCCAACAATTACACTTCTTTTAGACATTTCTTACTCCTTAATAAAAAATTAACTTCAAAATAGCCGGACATTCCGGACACTATACCAAAAGTACTTGCAAGATTAACTACTGTTATGTTTAGTGTTGGAAAATCCCAGAAAGTTACACCAAATATTCAAAAAAATAAATCCCTATGAACTAGAAATGAAGACATCTGGTCTCTATAAAATCCACCTATACACCACCCATAACATCTCAAAACGACACCATTGCAACACCGTCTATATTTACACCCCTATGTACCCAGATTTTTTCGTTTATTGTAATTAACGTCTGTTACCGGGACCATCCCCACGCAATATGCAAGAAAGCAAATCCCAATTTAGTTCTTGCAACTCAGTTGCAAATTATATATAATTTCTGGAGTTGATCCTAATTTTTAAATTGCACCTTGCATTGTACATTTAAAGAAAAATCAAGACCGTTTCCGTAATTATACATTATTCATCAGAAAATATATATTTCAAGAGGTAATCGATGTCAGCAGCAGAAAGAATTCGTCACATTGGCGCAGAACTCAAAGGCCACGCTCCATTTACAATCGTCGGTGCCCTGCTCGGTATCGTATTTATGCTCATCTTTAACAAGATCGGCAAACCCGAAGCTTCGACGCTATTTAAGATTTTCCATCCCACCCACGTCGTCCTCAGTGCGATGGTAACCGCCTCCCTTTTCCGGATCCATGAAAACAAAAAGAACATCCTTCTGATCATAGTAATAGGTTACGTCGGCTCAATCGGCGTTGCCACTCTAAGCGACTGCATTATCCCCTATATTGGCGAAAAACTACTCGGACTGGACATACCAACCCACGCCAATATGCACGTAGAAACTGAACACACCGAGCCGGATGCACACGCTGGGCACGACCATAACGCCCACGCAGACGATGGATCCGGGCATACCGAACTTGCCAAGGAACACGATCACGGCAGCCATAGCGAGCACGGCCTCCATCTTGGTTTTATCGAGGATTGGTATATCGTAAACCCGGCGGCGGCTTTGGGAATTCTGATCGCTTTTCTGTTGCCAAGAACAAAAACGCCTCACGCACTTCACGTATTGATAAGCACATGGGCATCGTCGGCGCATATCCTGATGAATTCGACGGGATCCCTCTCTATCGCCGACATGAGCGGAGCATTCGCGGTACTGTTTATCGCCGTCTGGCTGCCTTGCTGCATCAGCGATATAGTATTCCCGCTGCTCTTTGTCAAAAGCGACCTGAAACTTGTAAACTCGTGCGTCTGCACAAATCATACTCATCACAGCCACGATCACACCCACCAACATACAGAAAAATGCGATGGCGGGGAAAATTAATAATGACTTCGCCAGATAAGAAAAATACCGCAAAGTTACTAAAGAAAGCGAACCTCCGCCAGACGCATCCAAGGCGCGCCGTACTGAGAGTTCTCATAGACGCCGATGCACCGATTACACACCAGCAGATCACCGACAAACTCTCGGATTCTCCCCCGGACAAAGTAACGATCTATCGCGTCCTTGACTGCCTGATGGAAAATGGAATCGTACACAGGGCCTTTATGAAAGACCGAACCGCTTTTTTCGAGCTTGCTCATAACTGCTCGAAAACACAATGCCACCCGCATTTCACCTGCACAAACTGCAAAAAAACAATCTGCATAAAAAACGCAAAAATACCGTTAGCCGAAATAAACGAAAAAGGTTTTAAGATAAACCACCAGAAAGTAGAGCTTGAAGGCCTGTGTCCGGAATGTAATGTGTAAGGTGTAAGGTGTATCACTCAACCGCTTTCAATGCCGTCACCATCGCAGCCGAGTAGCTTGTTCCATTACAAAGCACCGTCTTGCCCCTCTCGCCCCCTGCCAGGATCAACGTTCCCGGCCCGCTAATATCGACCGTCCTTTCACCATAGTTCGTAAACGGGATCCATTGCTTTTTGTGTTTATCGTAATACGTCCCCGGCTTACCCGCCGCATCGGTCGCGCCAACGGCGATTATATTCCCCCGCGGCAGCGACGCCGGAAAGACAGGACTTCGGTCAATATCGACATTGTCGTTACCGGCTGCGCAGATAATTACCACGCCTTTATTTTCAAGTTCCCGCCAGATTGGTATACGGCTCAAGTCGCTTAATTGCCCAGCCGTCACATAAGTACCAAAACTGCAATTGATAACCTTCGCCCCGCAACCCGCGACATACTTTATAGCGTCTATAACCTTGCCCAGGTCACCCTCCAAAGGCTGTTGGTACCTGCTCTGTAAATCACCCGCCGACAAAACCACCGCGGTAACGATCTTCGCCTGCGGTGCAACTCCAATAACATCGTGATCTTCGCCCAATGCACGCGATGCCATCACAGAAACCAGCGCAGTGCCATGATTAAACTGCTGCGGGTTTCGGCAAAGCAAGTTACTGCCTTCGGTAAAATTCCAACCTCGTACGTCGTCGACAAAACCGTTGCCGTCATCGTCAATACCGTTACCTGCAATCTCTCCACGGTTCACCCACGCCGAACCGGATATTCGCCTGTCACCCCAGTCCACCGGCCCGTCGACAAGCCCTATCAAAACCGCCGGTTTCCTTATGTCATATTCGTAACCGGCTAAAACACCGAGATCATTACCCGCGGCAAAACGGTTACGCAAAGCCCACTGAACCTCTGAAAGCCGCGTAGCCGGAAGCGACATCGAATACATCTTAATGTTCGGAGCGACAACATATTTCCCCGAATCTTTATACTCACCCAGACGCTCTGCGGCAATCTTAATATAATCGTCACTGCCCCGCGAAAAAACCAGGTACCCGTCGACAGCAGAATTGCCAACGCGGCCATCTGAGCGATTCAGCGACAACTGAGAAGGCGTAAGTGTTCTGCGCCTAAGCTGCTTATACCTGTGAAAAATCCGGTCGCTAATATCAACGCCTATATAATCATAATCAAATTCAGTACCTTGCATTTTTTGCGTAGTTGCTGAAAAATTATCATCTACGGCGGCGTCACTGTAACGCCGGCTCGCCGTCATTACTATAAGCTCGTCGGTGGTCCACTGACCCGGTTTCAGCAGTTTGGCAAGACCGGTAATATTGGCGTATTCTTCAGGCACAGCCGCTTCGACTCCAATAGCCTTAACACCGGCATCAAGCTTCATAAAACCGGCATTATCGATGCTCCTGGCGTCGACGCCGCTAAGCCTTAACGGGCTGAATGTCGCTATTGCCTTTACAATAGTCTCACCATGAGGAGGCTTGATCGGAAAACGAAAACCCATCTCTTTTGAAGGGATCGCAAGTTCTTTACCGACGCGGACAAAAGCACTCTTTTGCCATTTATTCGGCAGCAGCAAAGACATCTGCCCATCGCTGTCGACTGTGACCAAAGTAACGTAACAATCCCTCTCTGCCGATACGACAAACTTTATGAACTCGCCTTCGAAATAAACCTGCCTGCTGCCTGCGGTTTTGATAGTAACTGCAAAGTCAGAAGCCGGGTTAACCGCATCGATCAGGTCGTTACCCGTAATCTGCGCAGGCGAACTACCATTACCCACGACATTTTCGGTGCCGCTGCGAAGCGACAACAACCCCGCAAGTTCGGCAACCTTGTCCGGCCACTGTCTTATCGATTTAAACTCAACACGCTTTCGTCTCTCAACATTTCCATTAACACAATCGACCAGCCTGGCACTTAACGCGTAACTTCCGCCCAACTTGGAGATCGTGCCGATGACCACATAATCGACCCTCGACAATTTACCGAACTTTGACGAACCCTGGGGGCTATCAACAAGCATCGACTCCTGAAAACCCTTCTCTTCAAGCAACTCCTTTAAATACTGCCTCTCAAAAACCTCATACTGCTGCGAGTCAATCTCGGTAACAAAAGCATCGCAGATAATCGCACCGGCACCGGCACCCATATTGACACTTTCGCCAAGAACCTTAAAGGGCAAAACAGCAATCGCCGGTTTTTCAGATTTTACAGGCTTAACGGGCTTAACTTTTTCGGGTTCGCCAACCGGACGAACCGCAGGCCCCGGCAATTCAATTATCTCAAGATCATCATCGATCAAAGCAGCCTTTTCTCCGGACCCGTCAAATGCTGCTGCACTGGAGCAAAACGCAAAAACCCCAACAACAAGTATAAAAGCTACAACCGATATTTTCATAATTAAACTCCAGCTTGCGGCTTCTTTAAAAAAAGCCTCGGCCAAAGGCCGTTTCCTTCATTATACAATAATCATTATACATTCCTAACTGACCAACGGTCAGTTAGAGTCAGTATTTTGCTTTTGCCAGTTCAATTTCCGCAGAAAAATTTCTGTTGTCTGAATTCACCGTAACTATAATCCTGTCACCGACGCCGTACTGGCTCATTATCGCGTCAACTTGCTTTATCGAACCTATCGGCCTTCCGTCGATTGCGATCAGCGTGCACGGCAGTTTAATTCGCTCGGCTATTGGGGTATCCAGCCGGGTTATCATTACCCTGTCGTTTCTGTCGATCAGACTTGCCGGAAACTCTGCCTGCTGCAATAAAACGTGGCATTGCCTTCGGAAAAGTTTGTTAAGGTCAACCAGGTCGTTTTCCGCCGGTATCAAACTCTCAAGATACGCGATCATTTTGCCGGTATGGTCGTAACCGACTGGATAGGCAAAAAGATACCTGATGCAATTTTCGACTCCCTTTTCCGAATCACCTGCGTTTTGGGCCTGCCGCATCTGATCGACAAAACGCTGGCCATGCTTTTTACTGGCAAGAACCAGCGACCTGTTCATGTTTTCGATAACCTCCTCCATCGCTTTATCGGCCATCGCGGCATCGTCCGGCAAATCGAGAGGGTCGGCGACAACATTATGAGCACTGTCGCCTTCCACAGTTCTGTCTGTCGCGGAATGCTTGCCGATGATCCGGTCGGAAAAGATAATACTGCCGGTGGTAGTATCGAGCACCTTAATAAACAGCCCGATCTTAGAAGTCTTAGTAATATGTTTGATCGGATAGGTATGCGGAAGTATCCTTGGAACCCTTTTCTGCTGAGGAGTATTGATCATCCTGGTCTCTGCGATCTGAGCCCTGCTCTCGGCAGCGGCAAGCTTATTCCTGGCATTGGCGATCTCCAGAGAACTGACTATCTTTTCGGCAGTAGAATGTTCGTCATGATTGTACCTGTTGGCTCTGGCTTCTGCATTTAGATCGGCAAGTTTCATACGGCACCGCCGCACCTCGTACATCGCCTTGTTATACTCACGTTCAACAGGAGGGTAAGCTTCGTTGGCAACGAGCATTGTACCGGACTGGTACTTTGTTTTGCCGTATTCGGTTTTACCGGTAGTACGAAAAACCTTATTTTCAAGTATCTTCCCGACGACCAATGCCCCCACACCCTTGAGTTTACCGCGTTCGATGCGAAACTCCGCATCGATCATATCGGTAAGATTAAAGTTCTGCTCGTCAATTACTTTGGCAAGATCCATCCTGTCCATAAATAAAACATTAGCCGGCTTTACACTGTTGAGATGCTGAACGGCGGCAGCTTCTAACGTATTGGCAAGTTCCCGGTTTTTGTCCGACGAATCGAACCCTATAAAACCCATGACATATCTGATGTCCTTCTGGATTTTTTTTATATTTTCCGAAAGTCGCCCTTTTACGGCAAAGTTTTCCGGTCTGTAACCAATACTCAAAACATCATATAAAACGGCATTTCCGTAGAGTTGTCTGTCGGCAAAACCGGCAGCTTTTTTCTCATGTCTTTCGGCCAGTTCATAACTGACTTTCTCCATAAGCAGATCAATATTCTTATAACCGTTAAGCATCCTGTTGCTTCGTCTGAAACTTCTTAGAGCCTGCTCATACCTGCCGGCATTGAAATACTCATTACCTGCAGAAATCAACTTATCACAGACTGCTTTCTTGGCGTTTGTAACCAGCGTCGTAATCCCCGGCATAGACGGATAAAGCCTGGACGCGTGCTGGAGTGTTTCGAGAGCCTGTTCGGATTGCCCCGTAGCCATCAGTTTCTCCGCCGCGACCACAAACCCGTCGGCCTTATTTCTGTTTGCCACTTTAGTGATAATATTATTGGCAGCCTGACCGTTTGGAACATAGACCAGAGCCTGCCTGGCCTGTTGCTCCGCGTCGTCCCGGTCGTCTTTGGCAAGAAACCCGTCTGCAAGGTTATAATGATAATCGTAAGCGTCCCTTTTGATCTTATCGAGCGTATGTTTTCCCTGCGGCATTGAATTGTACGTCGCCAGCGCGTCCTGCATCTTCTTTACCGCCGCCGGCCACTGTTTTAATGCTGCAAGTTCCAAAGCCTCCTTACGCATACCATCGGCCCTGACCGTCTCGGCATTGATAACTCTCAAAAGATCATGATACTCAAAAACTGACTGATCGTATTCAAGCGCTTTGTCAGCATGAGATTTGGCAGTACCGAGATCTTTTCTCGCCAGTAAATTTTGCGCCTCTCTGTAATGATATTTCGCCGCCAGCCGTTTTGCCTCTTTGAGTTTCAAACGGTATTTGCTTAGCTTTTTTTTGCTCTCCCACGGCCAATTGTCCTTCTCTTGAGCAGGCTCTGCCGCCGGTTGACCGGGCAGTCTGTATGTTGTCCCGCAGCATGGCTCATCCAGATCGTCGACAAACTTATCGCCTTCGGCCAGCCGAACCGAATGCTTAAGCTTAGTAACGGCACTGCCGTAGTTACCCCGATCAAGAAGCCTTAAACCTTCGTCGTATGCCTTATCCGCCGCACAACCGCAAAGCAGCAAGCCGGCAAGGACAAAAAACCAAAGCAGGCGGCAAATACTTTTTTCCGATCCAAACATCATAGTTAAATCCCAATTCGTAATTCGTAATTCTCAAACTAGCCGATCAGGTCAGTTTGAGTCTTTAAGCCACTCTACAAGCATCGCTGAGGCCTTATTACCCGCTTCGGTCACCGCGTCCTGCTGTGCCTTAGCGGAAAAACTGCTGCCCCTTGTAGAACTGACGCTAAAATTATGCAATACTTTGCGGGAATTCACATCATATATCTTAACCGTAACCGAAGCGTCATAATAAGAAAACTTAGCACCGTAAGTCTCTTTTTCCCCTTGATCGGTAGTCTCTAAAACACACAAAACCAAAATCCCGGCATAATTTCGTCGTGCCTCCTGCAAGTGCCCTGCCAGAACCTTACTGTCAATCGCCGATGATTCCTCTAAAAAATCAAACTCCGAGATCGACGCTTTTTTGAAAGCCTCTCTTAATTGCGTCGTCATTATCGACCGGAGATTCGCCTGACTGTTATTAAGCAGAATAACGCAACGGCCATTCGACGAGATACCAGGATTTACCGCGGCATCGGTATTCCGGCCTGCCGGTTCTACCGCAGGATAAAAGTTCACATATTCAACCCTTGCCTGTTGAAGTTGTGCATCTGTAAGCGTTTTGCCGATAGCCAGCGGAATATGCCTTGCGATCTCCGCACCGGCAAGAGCAGGCGTCGAAATCCTGTCTGCCCTGACTTCCGGCTTATTCCGAAGCATCCATCTGCTGACATTCGCCGAGACATATTCGCTAATCGAACCGACGGTTATAAAACCTCTTTGGTCCGACGGACTCTCGCCTCTAAGCGCCTTAAGCAAAAACTTACTGAATACTCCGTGCCCGCTCTCGTTATCCTCATAGCTGTACTGCCCCGCCGAGCAGCTCATAAGCGTCGCAAACCCGGTTGACGCGGCAAAGGCCCGCTGAAATCTCTCGCTCATCGCATCCCCCGTTCCGCCCGACTTGCTGTTTTCAACCCTCTCTCTGCACGCGTCGAGAATAAGCAGTTTCTTCCCCGCCCGCGATTTGCTTATAGAGTCTTTAACCGTCCCCGAGTAGATCGCGGTATCGTCAAGAAACCCCCGCAGCCCGTCGGTCGGCATAAGATACACACCGTTTCTACTCTCGAAACCGTGCGTACTGAACGAGACTATAACAATATCCTGCCGGGATTGCCCGATCCTGCCCACTATCCGCAATGACTGGAGAATCTTCGGTTTCGTCGCAGTAGTTACCTCTACCCCGCTTTGCTTTAGCAGTTCCAGCATCTTGCCGATAAAAGGATTCGTCGGCTCACCCGAAAGACAAAGAATGCAATTTTCCGGCTTGACAAGTTTAAGCTCGCTGACAAAAACATAAGCCTGCTCAACGGCATCATTGACGGCACACTTAAGACCGGCAAGTCCGTTGTCTTCGCTAAAACTGTTCACCCCGACAAAAAGTGCCGCACTTTGCCTTGACGGTATTTCCGAGACAACATTAAACTCATTTCTCGGCAAAGCCTCAACACCGATAGCCCGCCGGGTAACTTTGGAATTAGAATTGGGATCGTTGAAAATGACAATTTCTTCTTTCGGCAGCGGCCGATTGCTCATAGCAAGCATAGGCACTGCCAAAAGCAGCAAACCAATCACCGCAAGAGCCGGTAAAACCGACCTGCCGCCCAAAAATCGCCAAATATTTGAATCGCTAAACATCTCGTCCCAGCCGTCTTAAATTATTAAACACACTCATTGCGTTTCATTATACCATCATTATCACCGTTATTCAACATCCCACCGTATTGACAAACCATGCATAACTAGTAATAAAGACGCACAGGAACGAAAAAGTTACAAAAAATCCCCAGAAAAAGCCAGAAAACACCAAATTTCCCCAAAAAACATCTTTCTACCCAACCACACGACAAACAGCAGCGTGGAGCGCAAGCGACATGCTAACCCGCAGATCCGGACAGACTTACATAATCTTTAAAACACCCGGCGATGGCGGGCCTGTTGCCGAAATAAGAAATCCGAATATCGATCCGCTAGAGGCGGACGAAACAAATTCAAAATACAAATTACCAATATCCAAAACCCCTTTCTGACAAACTCAGAAACGTTTTGAACATTTCTTTTTTGAATTTCGTGCTTGTTTCGAATTTCGGGTTTCGTGCTTCGAATTTGAACAATAGGCCCTGTCGTCTAGGTCAGCTGTTTGTTATTTTTCTCGCAGCCATTCATCAATCGCCGCCGCCGCTTTCCTGCCGCTGTCAATCGCCCTTACTACCAGCGAGGCACCTGTCGTAGTGTCTCCGGCGGTAAATATCCACGGCTGACTGGACTGGAAGTTCTCTGCTTTAACATTACCTCTTTCGTCAAGTTCAACGCCAAGAGCCTCGACAAGTCCCTTATGTGTAACATGTACAAAACCCATAGCCAGCAAAACCAGATCAGCCTCAATGGTAAATTCGCTTCCTTCGACCTCTTTCAGTTTCCAGTTTCCGCCGACATTTTCCCACTCGACCTTGCAGCAGTGAATTTGCCGAACACGCCTGTCGTCACCGCTGAAACTCTTGGTAGTTACGCTCCACATCCGCTCGCAGCCCTCTTCATGCGAAGTAGACTGCCGCATGATCCGCGGCCACATCGGCCATGGAGTATCGACCGGACGGTCAACCGGCGGCTTTGGAAGAATCTCAAGCTGATAAACATTCTTCGCCCCCTGCCGCCTTGCCGTCCCCACACAGTCACTTCCCGTATCACCGCCGCCTATAACCACGACATTCTTGCCGTTAGCCGACGGAATGGACGCGGTAACTTCTTCACCGGCAACCATTTTATTCTGGGCCGAGAGGTAATCCATCGCGAAAAGAATATTCTCGTATCCTCGACCCGGCACAACCAGGTCCCTCGGCTGTCCCGCCCCCATCGTCAGACAAACCGCATCGAACATCTTCCGCAAGTAACGAACGGAAATATCAACACCTACCTCAACGCCCGTCTGAAAATCAACGCCCTCAGCCATAAGTTGCTCAAGCCTGCGGTCGATCACCTTCTTGTCCAGCTTAAAGTCCGGTATACCATACCTAAGCATCCCGCCCGCCGACTCATCCTTTTCAAAAACGACGACATCGTGCCCCATTCTCGCAAGCTGCTGAGCAGCCGCAAGACCCGCAGGCCCCGAACCGACCACAGCAACACTTTTGCCCGTCTTATTCTTTGCAATCAAAGGTTTGATCCAACCTTCGGCAAAACCTTTTTCAACGATCTCATACTCGATTTGCTTGATAACAACAGGCTCGTCGTTTACCCCAAGCGTACACGCGGTTTCGCAAGGCGCAGGACATATCCGCCCCGTTATTTCCGGGAAATTATTCGTCGAATGCAGATTGGCGCACGCCTCTTTCCACTGTCCGTGATGAACCAGTTCATTAAATTCCGGGATCCTGTTCTTGACCGGACACCCCGATCCATGACAAAATGGTATCCCGCAATTCATACATCGCGTTGCCTGCTTATCGATCATATCCGGAGTCAGCGGAAGATTGATCTCATCAAAATCCTTGACTCGTTCTTCAATAGGCCGATGTCCGACATCCTGACGCTTATACTTCATGAAACCTCTTGGATCAGTCACGGTACACCTCCTCTGTCGCCGGGACACTCTCGGTGTTGCGCTGCTCATCTGCCCGCATCTTCGCCAGGGCCTTCCTGTAATCAATCGGTACTACTTTCACGAATTTACCCACCATATCCGGCCAGGCGTCAAGGATCTGCTGCGCCCTCTGACTCCCCGTCCACTTCAGATGGCGTTCTATCAAATCGCCAAGAATTTTCTTATCCTTTTCTTTCCAAACGCTTTCAAGCTCTACCATATTCAGGTTGCAAAGCGTATCAAACAACTGCATCTCGTCAAGAACGTATGCGATACCCCCGCTCATTCCCGCCGCAAAATTACAACCCGTCTTTCCGACAACCGCAACCGTCCCGCCGGTCATATACTCGCACCCGTGATCGCCGACCCCCTCTACAACCGCCACCGCACCGCTGTTGCGAACCGCAAACCGCTCACCGGCCATACCATTGATAAACGCCTCGCCGCTGGTCGCTCCATAAAGCAGGGTGTTACCGGCGATAATATTTTCATGTGCCGCATAGCAAGCCTCTTTAGGCTTTTGCACAACGATACGTCCGCCGGAAAGTCCTTTACCTACATAATCATTCGCCTCGCCCGTCAGCCGAAGCGTCACACCAGGTGCAAGAAAAGCCCCAAAGCTCTGACCCGCTGACCCGCTAAAGTCCAACTCAATAGTACCATCCGGCAGCCCCTCTGCACCGTACTTCTGCGCGATCCGGTTACTTAGTATCGTCCCCGCCGTTCGGTCGGTATTTTTAATCGCCATATCTATACTGACCGGCGTTTTATTCTCGATTGCATCTTTCGCCTGTTCGATAATTTCCCAGTCGAGATGATCGTCAAGCTTGCCCACCTGGCACCGGCTCATCCGAATCCCAGTACCTTCCGGAACATCCGGCCGGTGGAAAATATTGCTAAGATCAAGCCCCTTTGCCTTGTAGTGCTCCACAGCGCCGCCAACGCTAAGCCTCTCGACCCTGCCGACCATATCTTCAAACTTGCTGAACCCAAGTTCTGCCATGATCTTGCGAACTTCCTCGGCAACAAAAAACATATATCGCGTCAGAAATTCGGGCTTACCGGCAAACCGCTTTCTCAACTCCGGATCCTGCGTGGCAATACCATAAATACAGGTCCCCTCGTGACACTTTCTAAGCAGCGTACAACCCAGCGTCACAAGTGCGATTGTACCAAAGCCAAACTGCTCGGCACCGAGAAGCGCCGCGATTACAATATCTCGCCCGGTCTTCATCTGACCGTCCGCCTGAACCCGAACCCTGTCGCGAAGACCGTTGATAAGCAGCACCTGCTGCGTCTCTGCCAGCCCAAGCTCCCACGGCCCGCCCGTATGTTTGATCGACGACAGAGGACTTGCACCCGTCCCGCCGTCATGACCGCTGATAAGAACTTCGTCTGCATTACCCTTAGCAACCCCTGCCGCAATAGTACCGACCCCGACTTCCGAAACCAGCTTAACCGAAACCTTAACCCCCGGATTGCTGCACTTTAAGTCGTAGATCAACTGGGCCAGGTCCTCGATAGAATAAATATCGTGATGCGGCGGCGGCGAGATAAGAGTAACCCCCGGCGTCGAATGACGCATCCGGGCAATCTCTACCGAAACCTTATGCCCCGGAAGCTGCCCCCCCTCGCCCGGTTTTGCTCCCTGTGCCATCTTAATCTGAATCTCTTTTGCGTGAGCAAGGTAGTTTATAGTAACCCCGAATCTGCCGCTAGCCACCTGTTTGATCGCTGAGTTCTTCGAGTCTCCGTTAGGCTCCGGTATATATCGAGAAGCATCCTCGCCCCCTTCACCCGTATTGCTCATACCGCCGATACGGTTCATAGCAATCGCCATACACTCATGGGCCTCTTTACTGATCGACCCCTGACTCATCGCGCCCGTACAGAAACGCTTGACAATATTCTCAGCCGCTTCAACATCGCCGATGTCGATAGACTTACCATCGGTAAACTCAAACAAACCGCGTAAAGTGTGTATCTTTCTCGACTGATCGTTTACCGCATTGGAAAAATCATCGTACGCCTTCTGATCGCCGTTCATAACCGCATGCTGCAAACGCGAAACCGTCGTCGGGTTCCACAAATGCTGCTCTCCGTCGTCGCGGTAGCTGTACTCACCACCGAAATCAAGCGGCAAGGCCCCCGGAGCCTTTTCGGTAAATGCCGTCGAATGTCTCTTAAGAGCGTCTGCGGCAATTTCCCCGAGCCCAATACCGCCGATACGCGAAGTTGTACCGGTAAAATATTCTTCGACAAATTTCCCCTCAAGACCGATAGCCTCGAACAACTGTGCCGAATGATAACTGCGAAGAGTCGATATACCCATCTTACTCATCGTCTTGAGTATGCCTTTTTTGACAGCCGCTATATAATTATCCACTGCCTGTAAAGGGTCAACATCTTTGCGGAACATACCTTTTTCCTGAAGCTCGGTTATAGACTCAAACGCCAGGTACGGGTTGATCGCGTTTGCCCCGAACCCGGAAAGCAAACAAAAGTGCATCACCTCTCGCGGTTCGGCGCTTTCGATGATAATACCCGCTTCGCTGCGAAGCCTGCGTTCGAGCAATCCATGATGAACCGCAGAAACAGCAAGCAGCGACGGAATACCCGCCCTCGTCTCAGTTATCCCCTTGTCGCTTATTATGATAAGAGATGCCCCCTCGGCTATCGCCTTTTCAGCCGCATCGACAAGAGCATCGACTCCCGCCTTTAGACTTGCCCCCGCGTCGCCGCTGTTCGCATCGAACAGTGCCTCCACCGTCGCGACCTTAAAATCGTCCCGCTTAACCGCCCGAAGTCTCGCGACGTCCTCATTGGTCAGTATCGGGTGCGGAAGCTTAAGCTGCCTGCAGTGCTCCGGCATCTCGGCGAGAATATTCCGCCGTTTCCCCGTAAACATCATCAGGCTCATAACAAGACCCTCACGAAGCGGATCGATAGGAGGGTTCGTCACCTGTGCAAAAAGCTGCTTGAAATAATTAAACAGAAGTTTCGGCTGATCGCTCAAAACCGCAAGCGGAGTATCGTTACCCATCGAACCGATAGGTTCCTGCCCGTTAACTGCCATAGGCGTCAGAATATCGCTGAGTTCCTCGCGGGTATACCCGAACGCCCGCTGGTATTTCAAAACTTCTTCCGGATCGCTCGCAGGCTCACTTGACATATCGAAAAGACCGCGAAGCTCGATACGGTTTTCCATCAGCCACCGGCGATAAGGTCTCTGCCTGGCGATCTTGCTCTTAATTTCGTTATTGGTAATGATCCTGCCCTCTTCGGTATCGACCAGGAACATCCTGCCGGGCTGAAGACGCCCTTTAATCCGAACCTTTTCCGGAGCAACTTCGATGACGCCGGCTTCGCTTGCCATTATCGCCAGACCGTCGGTTGTTACAGTATACCTGCACGGCCTTAGCCCGTTACGGTCGAGCATACCCCCCAGAATCCGCCCGTCCGTAAACACCATCGCAGCCGGCCCGTCCCACGGCTCCATTATCGAAGCGTGATACTCATAAAACGCCCGCTTGTCCTCACTGATATGATAACGCGGCCCGAATGCCTCCGGGATCAGCATCATCATCGCGTGAGGCATACTCCTGCCGCCGCGCACAAGAAGTTCCAGCATATTATCGAAACACGCCGAATCGCTCTCCTCTTTGTAAACTATCGGGAAAAGATCGTTGACATCTTCCCCGAACGCCGCGCATGTCATTTTTGCCTCGCGCGCCTTCATGCAGTTTTGGTTACCGCTAAGCGTATTGATCTCGCCGTTATGAGCGATACACCTGAAAGGCTGGGCAAGCCTCCAGTTCGGGAAAGTATTCGTGCTGTAACGCTGATGGACAATAGCGATCGCGCTCTTAAGACGCTCGTCGGCAAGATCCGTGTAATACGCAAAAAGCTGCCACGCCATAAACATACCCTTATAGCAAATCGTCCTGCATGAAAGAGTGACGATATAGAAATCAGATGCTTTCGTATCAAACTTTTCACGAACCAGCCGATGAGCCCTCTTCCTAGCGAGGAAAAGCTTAAGCTCAAGTGCCCAGTCACTGTAATCGACCCCGCCGACAAATATCTGCTTTATATCAGGCTCCGCCGAAAGTGCCAAAGGCCCCAGACAATCCGGTGAAGTCGGAACATCACGCCAACCCAGAACTTCCATTCCATAATGTTTTATCGACTCTTCAAGTATCTTATCGCACTCGGCCCGAAGTTCAGCGTCCTTAGGGCCAAAAACAATACCCGCCCCATACTCAAGCGGCCCCGGAAGCGTAATCCCCTTATCAGAGGCGACCGCTCTAAAAAAATCATGCGGAATCTGAAACAGTATACCCGCACCGTCACCGGTAACTTCGTCGGCACCAGCCGCGCCGCGGTGATGAAGATTGGCAAGAATTTCCTTGCCGTATTCGATTATTGAGTGGCTCGCATCGCCGGAAATATTCGCAACCGCACCGATACCGCAGGCGTCATGCTCACGCCGCGATTCATACAAGCCCTGACTATCTGGAATTACAGACATTTCTCTCTCTTATTTTTCACTAAAAATTAACGAAATACCAATTGACGTGATTTAATAATATTATAGCATAATAGGACAAAAGTCAAATAAATACAATAGCCAAAGTACCATTTAGAGCTAAAAACAAATAGTTAAAGACAAAAGCCCCCCTCTAAACCGCCCAACCATGATAAAACTAATCTTCAATCCAGCGCAAAAAAACCGCCTCGCCGTGGAAAAAACCAACCCCGACGAGGCAGTAACATTAAAGGACTAAGAAAAAGGGGGACTGGCTACGTTCTGCCGAAGGCAGGTTGTACCTGTCCCCTTTTTTCCAAAAAACATTAATGTCTATCTCAGGAAAAGCATCTCAGCGTATGTCGGCAAAGGCCAGATTTCCGCATCGACGATCTGCTCAAGGCTATCGGCAGCCTCACGCACAGTTGCACAAGCCGCGAATACATCGTCATGGAAACAGATCGCCTGCTTGTCAGCTTCTTCTATGCCGCCGGCTTTTTCAACTGCAGCTTCCAAAGCGGCAACAGCGCCGGACAACTTACCGATCAATCCGCAAACCTTGCCGAGAATATCCTTCTGGGTACTTGCGTCAGCACCGGCAGCCGTTATAGAAGCAACCGCCTCAGCCAGACTTGCCGAGTACTCCGTACAAGCCGGCATGATCTGGCGTTTAGCCATTTGAATCATTGTCTTAGCTTCGATATTGATCTTCATGCTGTATGCTTCAAGCAGAATATCCGTACGTGCTTCAAGCTCTTCTTCGCTAAGAACTTTCTGATTTTCAAAGACTTCGACATTTTCCTTGTCATTTATCGTAAGAAGTGCGTCAACGGTTGACTTAAGATTAGGCAGCCCGCGTTTCGCCGCTTCGATCGGCCACTCGGCAGAATAATTATCGCCGTTAAACAGAACACGCTCGTGCTCTTTGGCATACTTGCTCAGCAATGCCTGAACCGCTTCGTTACTCGCGTCTTTTTCGAGTGCATCGGCAAATTCGCAAAGAACTTCCGCGACGATGGTGTTAATGACAAATACCGGACCAGAAGTAGACTGGGAAGAACCAGGCATACGGAATTCAAACCTGTTACCGGTGAACGCGAACGGTGAAGTACGGTTACGATCCGTACAGTCACGAGGAAGTTCCGGGAGTGTGGAAACGCCAAGTACGAGCTTTCCGCCCTGCTTGGAAGATTTTGCCGGACCCTCTGCAAGCTGACTTACAACGTCTGCGAGCTGTTCGCCCAGGAATATCGAGATAATCGCTGGAGGAGCTTCGTTGGCACCAAGACGGTGATCGTTACCTGTAGACGCCACACTCGCGCGAAGCAACTTGGCGTACTTATCAACCGCACGAATAATCGCGGTAAGCATCACCAGAAATACTTTATTACTATGAGGAGTGTCGCCCGGATCAAGTAGGTTAATACCGTCGTCTGTACCCATCGACCAGTTGACGTGCTTACCGGAACCGTTGACGCCGGCAAAAGGCTTTTCATTAAGCAGACATACGAAACCGTGCCTGTTAGCGATCTTTTCCATTGTTTCCATTGTCAACTGATTGTGGTCGGTTGCCACGTTAACGGTTGCGAAAATAGGAGCCAGTTCGTACTGAGCAGGAGACACTTCGTTATGCTGTGTCTTAGCCGAAACACCTAGCTTCCACAGTTCAACGTTAATCTCGTTCATAAAAGTAGCAACGCGTTCGTGAAGAGTACCGAAATAGTGGTCATCCATTTCCTGACCGCGCGGAGAAGGAGCACCGAAAAGTGTTCTGCCCGCTAGAACCAGGTCAAGACGTGCTTCGTAAAAAGTCCTGTCGACAAGGAAATATTCCTGCTCAGGTCCAAGTGTTGAAGTTACACGGCTTGATGTCGTATTGCCCAGAGTCTTAAGAACGCGTACGGCCTGTTTGTTAAGAGCGTCCATCGAACGAAGCAAAGGTGTCTTTTTATCAAGTGCCTGACCGTTGTAAGAGCAAAACGCACTGGGAATAAACAGCGTAATGTTCTTACCGTCTTCTTTGACAAATACCGGCGAAGTACAGTCCCACGCTGTGTACCCGCGGGCTTCAAATGTCACCCGAAGCCCGCCTGACGGGAACGACGATGCGTCCGGCTCACCCTGGATAAGCTCTTTGCCGCTAAACTCCATAACCGTAGTACCGTCGCCGACCGGCGAAATGAACGAATCATGCTTTTCGGCAGTAAGACCTGTCATCGGCTGGAACCAGTGACAGTAGTGTGTCGCGCCCTTCTCAATAGCCCAATCCTTCATGGCGTTGGCGATAACATTGGCTGTGTCAATATCAAGATCCTTTTCTCCTCCAAGAACTTTCTTGAATGACTTAAATACATCCTTGGGAAGACGCTCTTTCATCGTAGAAAGGTTAAAAACGTTGGACCCAAACAATTCTGTGGTTACTTCAAAAGACTGACTCATTGTGTTCTCCAATAAAACTTTAATTTCCTTTAACATTATTACTATAGTCGATTTTCTTGCAAAGCAAAACAAACATTTGCAAATATTGAACAATTTACGATAATCGTGCAATTACCGTGCCAGCAGAACCCATAAAAAAACATTTCGCATATCTCACGCCAAAACAAGAACTTACATAAAACAATAATCACAACGAAACCGCAACCAACATACATATCTGTAGTAAAACAAAAAAACACTACAATTCCGTAGATTTCCTGAAAAAACAGAATGCACCACTCAAAGATAACCATATTATGTGCGGCAACCTGGTTCTGTTTACAAACCGAGCGTATGTATCACATTCAAAAGAACTTAGCTGAATTAAGGCAATAGTAAAATCTCTGCGCAACGCGACACAGTTGTAACTCTATGCCCACAACTGCATAAACGTAGAGCCAGCTACTCTTCAAGCCTTTCTCACCTTTGTCACCTTTTTTTACTTGACCGCTGCAAACGCCCCGAATAAAATTGCGTTGTAACATTCGCCTTTTCGTGATTTAACAAATCGATTTGTTATACTTGAGACTTTATGCCGACTAACTTTCGTTGGCTCAAGGCGGCTTGTTACATAGCATAGTTTTAGAGCACTTAGACTTTTTATGTATGGGTTTAGGCCGACTCTCAAAATTTAATTGCTATAAGGAAACACGGGTATATGGAAAGGAATTCTATGTTTATTCGCTTAATTGCATCGGCAGTTATCGTACTGCTCATTTCTGGACTTTTATCAGCTCAAACTCAGGATATTTCACCGCCTCTCCCATCTCAAAATGCTTATTTCGGCTGGTCATCATCCACCGACGGCCAAACACTTGTCGTAGGCGCACCTTACGAAAACACCATGCAGGGAGCCGCTTATGTCTACACCAGAAACGGTTCTGATTGGCAATATATCGCCAGACTCGAACCTGATTATGCTGTCACCCAGTCCAGCCCTTTCTTTGGCTACACAGTCGATGTCAACGGCGATACGATCGTCGTCGGAGCATACACATACGATTCCGAAACTATAGACAACATCGGTGCCATCTTCATTTACCAAAAAGACACAACTGACAACTGGGACGTAGAACCTTTAATGATCACTGTCGACGACACAGCCGAAAGCATACTCCTCGGATCATCTCTGGCAATAGACGGCGATACGATTGTCGCAGGCGCCGCTTCAGACGATAACGAAAAAGGTGCAGTCTATGTTTACAGCCGTTCGGACGGCAATTGGACATTCGACCAAAAATTGACCGCACCGGACGGACAAGGCAAAGACTCCGTCAGAACGTGGGGAGACTGGTTTGGTTTTTCCGTGGCGATAGACGGCGACATTATTGTCGCAGGAGCAAGACAGGACAAAATCGGCTCCAATGACCGCCAGGGTTCGGCATACGTATTTACCAGGTCCGGTGACGATTGGGCCGATTCGGTCTGCAAATTATTCAACCCCGCCGGTTCCGAGATTGATTACTACGGATGCTCTGTGGACGTCTCCGGCGAAGTTGTCGTAGTCGGCGCATATAGCGAGGAAAACGGCAGCGTTTATGTTTACCGCCGCGACTCCGGCGAGTGGCCGCTCGATCAAAAGCTCCCGCAGCAGCCGCAATACGACACATCCTACCCCGACAATACGCAGGATTTCGGTTTCGCCGTAGCCATCGATGCAGACACAATAGTAACCGGCGCCCCAAGGCTTTCAGGCGGTTATGCCTTTATGTTTGAGCGAGACGACCTTTCCTGGTCCCAGCCGATAGAACTCATTCCCGGCGGAGGGGACGGCTATTTCGGCAGAAGCGTCGCCATATCAGGCAATACAATATTCGCCGGTTCCCCCTTAAAAGATGCACAGTTCCGAAACATCGGGGGCGTAACCGCAATCACCCTGCCCGACAAAATATTCAACGAATTCAGGGTCAACACCTTTTCAGAAAACCAGCAATACATGCCCGCAGTAGCAAGCAGCCAACAGAATGAGTTTGTTGTCGTATGGCAAAGCAAATACACAAACACCATAGACACCTGGCATCAGATTGCCGCCCAAAGATACGATAAATACGGAAGAAAGATCGGCGGCGAATTCGTGGTCAACCAAACCGATTACCACACACAGGGAAATCCGAAAATCGCGATGAGAGACAACGGCAGTTTTATAGTCATCTGGGAATCCTATGCCGACAGCAGCGTCATGGAAGACATTTACGGTCGCTTATACGACGCCGACTGCAATCCGTTGACTGACGAATTCCGAATAAACACACAACGCAGCAGCCGCCAGACAGACCCCGATGTAGCATTCAAGGAAAACGGGGAATTTATGGTTGCCTGGATGTCTTACCATGACGCCTCTGACCCCATTATGTATTGGGAAATTCGCACACGCTTCTACAACGCCGATGCAACACCGAAAACCGATGATCTGACATTTTTATGTAGCATCAACCCCTCCGATCCCCGTATTACCGGCAATGGCAAGGGTGGATATTTCCTGTTATACGGAAACGAGGACCACGACATCTGCGCCGCCGAATACAACGGCTCCGGCACTTTTATCGCACCCGTTCACCTCTTAACCGAAAGAACCGTAAACGCCGATTACGACGCTCATATTGATTTGACTGATAATAGTCTTGCACTTGTCTACAGCAAGCAACCCAAGCCAAACAGCGAATATCTTAATATTTGCGCAAAAAAATTCGACGCCCTTTTCAACGAGATCGTCCCCGAGACATTACTAAACGACCCAAACGTCTACAAGTGCTCAAGTCCCTCACTCGATCAGTTTTCAAACGGCAATTACGTCGTCACCTGGACCCGTAAAGGCGACTCTAATTACATATATGACGATTGTTTCGCTCGTCGTTTTTCCCCGTCCTTTAAATCATTGGAGAGCAGGCAGATTGTAAACAACGCACCTTCCCCCAAAACCGGTTCAACATTTTATAACAGTTCCTCCGACGTTTCCGTAATCAACACCGAAAATTATGCCGTAACATGGAGCTTTAATACCGACGGCGATGACGAGATGAACATAATGGCTGCCATAGGCCCGAAGACGCACCTCGGAGATTTCGACTTCAGCGGACAAACAAACATAACCGACCTGAAGATACTAACACAAAGCTGGCTGACAAACGAACCCGTACTGGACATAGCCCCTAACGGTGGTGACGGAACAATAAACCTCCTCGACCTTGCGATATTAGCAAAGCACTGGCAGCAATAATTCCGGCAACCGGATGCCAAAAAAAAGTTAAAAGTGCCAGACACCCAATTCCTTGTCTGGCACTTTTAGTTGTATTTTGATGCTGTTGACTGTTTATTGATCTAAAAACTTTTCATATGCGTCGGTATCCATCAAGCTCTCAAACTCTGCAATATCGTCAGCCTTGATCTTCGCGATCCAGGCCTGTTCACAAGCATCGCCCTTAAACAAATCCAGATTATCGGCCAGATCTTCATTGACAGCCGTAATCTCCCCGCCAACCGGCGCATACAGATCCGAAGCCGCTTTTACCGACTCTATCGTACAGAGCTCCGAGCCTTTTTCAACCTTGTCACCGACAGACGGCAATTCGAGATAAACAATATCACCCAACTGCTCGATGGCATAATCCGAAAGTCCTACGCTAATAACACCCGACTCTGCGTCAAGCATTGCCCATTCGTGAGATTCCAAATACCTTAATTTTTTGTCAGCCATTCTTTACTCCTGAAAATATTCTAAAACATTAAATAGCCTCATCCGGCTTACCCTGACCTTGCCGAAAGAAAGGCCGAATCCTAAATTATACATTATACAATATGCTGCATCCGCCTTTAGCGAAGTCTTTATTCATTTCAAACCTTTCAAACCTTATTATTTCGTTACACTTTAGCAAAGTGTTCTATACATTTTGTCATTGCTGTCCAAGACAATTTAGTTTTTCAATAAGAAAGCAGCTTAAATGCATAAAATCAATGCTCTTAAGGCAGGTTTTGCAAGGTTAAAGAACAGGTTACAATATAATGCTGTCCTAAAA